>CAXSEX010000149.1:0-9518 GCA_964236415.1 uncultured Acetobacteraceae bacterium
GCCATAGCGCTTCCTCTGCCTCTCGGGTCAAAGCAGCGTCACGACGCCCCGGGACTAAACAGCTAGACGCCCCTCGATCTCGGCCAGCGCCGCGACGACGGCAGACACGTCCACCACCGCCAGGATGCGCGGCACTGCGATGCGCTCCTCGCGCTGCGGCGTGCGCGAGCTGTCGAAGGTGCGGATAACCGGGAACTGCACCCGCGCCAGCACGCTGTCCAATGGCGCCCAGAGATAGCCCTCGCCGCGCTTGAGCTGCGGAAGCTCGGCCAGGATGCGCTGTCTCACACCCCGACCGCTTGTCCCTGGATCCACCGGCGGATGGCATCCCGATCTTGGCTGGAGGTGAGTTTTATCGACACCAGGATGTTGGGCTGGCTCAGCACGTCCTTGTGCAGCACCGCCGGGCGCTGGGTGATCAACCACGGCACGAAGCCCCGCACGCGGCCGCGACGCACGATCTCCTCGATGCGGCCTAGCAGCACTTGCCCCTTGGCCTGCGCCCGCTGCGGCGCCCATAGGTCGGCTTCGTCCAGCACCAGATGCAGCGGCTCCGTGCTGACCGCGCGCAGGGTCTCTGCAGACGCCGTCATGAACAATCGCTGGGCGGCGCTGCTGGCGAATTCCGAGAGGTCCAGCACGCAGGCGAGGGGGCGCGTGCCGATCAGCTAGCCGAGAGCTGCGCCCATGCCTTCATGGAGCGGAATGTCGGCATGGCGGCATGGCGGCCGCCGAACACCACCACGGCACAGCCAGGCGTTACGCCATCCGCCCCGGCCCGCAGCCCCGTACCCGTTGCTTCTCCGCTTCCGGGTGGCCCGGAGCCGGCGCGGTGGAAAGCCAGGATGCGGCTGACGGTGGGCTCGCTCACTTTGTGGTGCCGCGCCGCCTGCGCGGCCGGCGCCGGCCCGACAGCACGTCGTCCACGACCGCCGCGCGTTGTTCCGCGGACAGCTTCGGATGGCGCCCGGCCTTGGGCCCGGAGGCGCGCGGGGCAGGGTGGCCAGTCACCGGCCGGCCGCCGCCACGGCGGCATCGGGGCACGGCCGGCCCGGCAACGGCCCGCCTTTCACATGGGCGGAAAACTTGGCGGTGTCAGGCTCCTCGTCTTTCGCAACCCCGCCGCTGCCTGCTGGCCGGCCCGTCAGGAAGCCAAACGGTGCCCGCCGCTTTGACAGCGAAAACCTGTTCCCGCTACCCTCCCGCCGCGGCCTGTCCTTGCCGGCGTCCGCTTGCCTCGGCGGAGCCGTGGTGCGGCTGCCCAGAAGCGGGGGGGACTGCGCATGGATGCGGCTATGTTTGACGTGGTCATCGTGGGCCGTGGCCCGGTCGGATTGGCGATGGCTGCAATGCTGGCGCAGGACGGCCACAGCGTCGCCGTGGTGGAGCGGCACCGGGACCTGTACGGCCTGCCGCGGGCCGGGCACATCGACCACGAGATCGTCCGCATCCTGCAGTCGCTCGGCGCCGCCGGGCCGGTCTTGGCGGACTCGTATCCCACCACCGAGTATGTTTGGAAGAACGCGGCGGGGGAAACGCTGCTGGAGTTCGACTGGGGCGCGAAGGGCATATCGGGCTACAACTCCGACTACATGCACTTCCAGCCGATCATGGAGCAGGCGCTCGGCGACCGCGTCGCCGCGAGCCGCCTGGTCGTCGAGCACTGCGGGTGGGAACTGACCGACTTCCGCGACGCCGGCGTCGGCGTGGACCTGACCCTGCGTGCGGCCGCGCCAGGCCCGGCCCCATCGGGCGGGGACGCGGAGGTGCGGGTGATCCGGGGGCGCTACCTCGTCGCGGCTGACGGCGCCAACTCCACCATCCGGCGCCGCCTCGGCATCGAGCGGGACGACCTCGGCTTCAACGAACGCTGGCTCGTGGTCGATGTGCGCAAGAAGCGCCCCTTCGCCCTGGCGTTCGACTGCGGGCAGATCTGCGACCCGGCCCGCCCGGTCACCGTGCTGCCGCTGGGCAAGCGCCACCGGCGCTGGGAATGGGCCATGCTGCCCGGGGAAACCGCGGAGGAGCTGGAACGGCCGGAAACGGCCTGGCGGCTGCTCGCCGACTGGAACGTGACGCCGGAGGACGCCGAGATCGTGCGGCAGCTCGTTTACACGTTCGAGGCCCGGCTCGCCACCGAGTGGCGCCGCGGCCGGGTGTTCCTGATGGGCGACGCCTGCCACACCATGCCGCCCTTCATGGGGCAGGGCATGTGCTCGGGCCTGCGCGACGCGCGGAACCTCGCCTGGAAGCTCGACCTCGTGCTGCGCGGCGCCGCTCCCGACGCCCTGCTCGACACCTACCAGCAGGAGCGGCTGCCCCATGCGCGGGACTGGACGGTGATCTCGCTGGAAGCCGGCAAGATCCCTTGCACCCTCGATCCCGAAGTGGCCCGCGAGCGGGACGCGAGGTTCAGGGCCGGCTGGCGCCCGCCCATGCCGGACTTCCCCAAGCTTGAGGCCGGCATCCTCGATCCCGACGGCCGCGGGCACGCCCCGGCCCTCGTCGGCCAGCTCGCGCTGCAGGGCCGCGTTGGCCGCGCGGGAACGGTTGACCTGTTCGACGCCGTGTTCCAGCCGAAGGGCTTCACGGTTGTCAGCACGGTGGCCGACCCGCGGTCGGTGCTGTCGGCGGCGCAGCTCCGCGGCCTTGAGCGCCTGCGGACCACCTTTGCCCATGTCGGGGCGCCCGGGACGCCCGGCGCCGACGCGGCCGACGTGGACGGCACCTATCGCGACCACTTCGACCGGCACGGCATCGCGGCCCTGGTCGCCCGCCCGGACTTCTACGTGTTCGGAGCGGTCCCCCGCATGGACGACCTGCCGGCGCTTGTGGACCGCCTGCTCCGGCAGATCGGCGGCGAGGGTCCCGCGGCATCGGTCCCGCGCGGTGCGCAGGCCGCCGCCCCGGCCTGCGCGGTGCCCTGATGCAAGGACTGACCCTGGTGGCCGATGGGCTGACCTGGCCGGAGTCGCCCCGCTGGCGGGATGGGGAGCTGTGGCTGTCGGATGTTCATGCCTTCCGCCTGGCGCGGACCGCCGGGAGCGGGGTCGAGACGGTGGCGGCCATCCCGGGCCGCCCGGCCGGCATGGGCTTCATGCCGGATGGCCGGCTGCTGCTGGCCACGGCGGTGGACCGCACGCTTCTCTGGGTCGGACGGGACGGCGCCGCCACGCTCGCCTGCGACGTGTCGCCCGTGGCCCGGAGCTACCTGAACGACATGGCCGTGGACGCGCAGGGGCGCGCCTGGGTCGGCGACACCGGCTTCGTGTTCGGGTCGGGCGAGGCGGAGCGGCCGGGCGCGCTCCTGGTGTTCGAGGAAGGGCGGGGGGTGCGCGTCGCGGCCGACGGCCTCCGCTTCCCCAACGGCATCGCGATCACGCCCAACGGCGCCACGCTGTACCTGGCTGAAACGTTTGGCGAGCGCGTCACGGCCTTCGACATCGCGCAGGACGGCTCGCTGACCCGTCGCCGCGTCCATGCGGAGCTTGGGTCCGCGCCGGACGGGCTTTGCCTTGACGCCGAGGGCCACCTTTGGGTGGCGCTGCTGCTCAAGGGGGAGTTCCACCGCGTCTCGCCTGAGGGCCGGGTCGTCGAGCGCATCGCGTTCCCCCGGGAGCGGGCGATTGCCTGCACCCTGGGCGGCGCCGACCGGCGGGACCTTTACCTGTGTGTTTCGGAGATCGACGAGGCCGATCCGAAGGCGCCCGTCCGCCGCGGGGCGGTGTACCGGCGCCGGGTCGAGGCCGCAGGCGCCGGGCTGCCGTGAGCGGCCCCATCGGAGGCCGCGGGCCACGCGGCGCATAGGCGCGGCGCGTGGCGGTCGCGGGCGAGCGGAACGTGGCGGGCGGCTTGGCCCCGCGCGACAGGGACTTGGGCTTCACCCTGCTTGAGATGCTGATCGCCCTGGCGATCACGGGCCTGGCGGTCGGGGCGCTGCTCCATGGCGGCATCGCAGGCCTCACGGCGACGCGGACGGCGGCCCGCTACGAGGAGGCTGTCGAGCGGGCACGCTCGCATCTTGCCGCGCTGGCCGACGCGGGCCTGCTCGCCCCCTTGGACGCCGCGGGCGATGACGGCGGGGGCTACCGGTGGACGCACCGCGTCGCCACGGTCTCGACGGACGCCTCGTCGCCGGGCGAGCGGCCCTCGTCCCGAGCGGCCGGCCCGGCGGTCACGCTCTACGCGGTGTCGGTCGCGATCACCTGGACAGCGGACGGCGGAACGCACGGCGTGCGCCTGGACACTGAGCGCGTCGCTCCGGCCGCGAGGACGGAGCCGTGAACGACGGGCGGCAGGCCGGCTTCACGCTGCTTGAGGTTCTCGTCGCGCTTGCGGTGCTGGGCGTGCTCCTGCTGGTCCTGCGCCATGGCGTCGCCTTCGGCGTGATCGCTTCGGATACGCAGGCCGGCGTGATTTCTGACCGCGAGGAGCGGGACGCGGCGGCACGGGTGCTGCGGCGCTTGGTGGAGCAGATGGACCCCGGCACGGCGATGGAGCCTGTCCGCCTGGATCTCGGCCCGCATGCCCTGTCCTTCCCCACGGTGCTCCCGGCTGCCGCCTCCGCGTCGCCGCAGCGCGGCATCAGCGCGGCGCTGCTGGTCGATGCCGAAGGCCGGCTGGTGCTGCGCTGGACGCCGCGCCGCCACGCCGCCGCCCTCGGCCCACCGCCGCCCTTGCAGGAAACCGAGCTGCTGCGCGGCGTCGCCGGGCTGGACGCCTCCTATTGGCGCCCCTCGCCCGGGACTGGTTCCTGGCTGTCCCAGTGGTCGCGCCCCACCCTTCCGGCCCTTGTGCGGCTCCGGGTCGTTTTCCCGCCCGGCGACCGCCGCCATTGGCCGGACCTCGTCGCCGCCCCTTCCCGTGAAAGCCCGCAAGGATGAGGACGGCCTCGCGAAGCGCGGCGGACGGCGGCTTCGCCTTGCTGATCGTGCTCTGGACCATCGTGCTGCTCGCCCTGCTTGCGACCAGGATCATGGCCGTTGGCCGGAGCGAGACGCAGATCGGGGCGAACCTGCGCAACGCCGCCATCACCGAGGCCGCCGCGGACGGCGCCGTGCACGAGGCGCTCTTCCACCTGCTCGCGCTCGGCGAGCGGCGATGGACGCCGGCAGGGCGCCGCAGCGTCGCCTTCCCGAACGCCAGCGTGGACATTTTGGTCGAGAACCTGGCGGGCCGCGTGAACCTGAACACCGCCTCGGCGGAGCTGCTCCGCGCCCTCCTCGACGCATTGCGGGTGGAGCCGCACCAGGCCGCGTCGCTCCTCGCCGCC
The DNA here is from genome assembly GCA_964236415.1 of uncultured Acetobacteraceae bacterium. Taxonomy (GTDB): domain Bacteria; phylum Pseudomonadota; class Alphaproteobacteria; order Acetobacterales; family Acetobacteraceae; genus CAHJXG01. The sequence continues at coordinate 5,273 of CAXSEX010000149.1, forward strand.
ATCGTCGATTGGCGGGCGCCGGGCCAGCGCCGGGGTTCCTATGGGGCGAAATCCTTACAGTACGAGGCGGCGGGCCGCGACTATGGCCCGCCCGGCGCGCCGTTCCAAACCATCGACGAACTCGGCGACGTGCTGGGCGTGACGCCGGCTCTCCTGGCACGGCTGCGGCCGCACCTCACGACCTGGGGCGAGAACGATCCCGACCCCGCTTTCGCCGATCCCTTGGTGCTGGCCGCCTTGCGGACGCTCGGGACCAACGCCGTCGCGCCCGGCAGCGAAGGCTCGGACGCCTTGGTGCTCGCCATCACCGCCGACGCGAACGGCCCGGGCGGCAGCCGTTTCGTGCGGCATGCCGTCGTGGAGATCGCTCCCTCCCAGCACGGCAGGTCCTGGCGCATGCTGGAATGGGCCTCGCCTCCTTGAAGGCTGATCAGTCAACTTCTGCGTCAGCGGCGTGTTTTCGATATTGCGCGATGTCCTGTTCAGGCATTAACGTCTGCCTGGTCCGGTTCCGACGCATAATAAGTAATAGGACGGAGGGGAGATGAGATGGGCATTCATTCTGGACCGATGAGGAATACTGTTCGGTTCATAACAGATGTTCCATTCGGCAGGGTGGGCTTCCTGGCAGGAGCTGTGTTGGCTGGCTCTGGTTCCACCGCCTTCGCTGCGGATTGCGGGAGCCTGCTGACGGCCAACCTGCCCCAGGTCACGATCACCAGTGCCGAGTCGATCCCTGCCGGCACCTATCAGCCGCCAGGGAGCGCCAAGGCCTTCACGGACCTGCCGGCGTTCTGCCGCGTCGTGGCGACCGTCAGTCCCGTGCCGGACTCGTCGATCGGGATCGAGGTCTGGCTGCCGGCGACCGCCTGGAACGGCCGGTACCAGCAGGTCGGGAACCATGGCTGGGGAGGCACCATCTACTGGAGCGAGATGGCCCCGCAACTCCAGCGAGGCTTCGCCACCGGCGCAACGGACGATGGCCACGTGAACCCGACCTCGAATCCGTTCGACATCAGCTGGGGGATCGACCACCCCGTCAGGGTGGAGGACATGGCGTGGCGCGCGGTTCACGAGCTGGCGGTGAATGCGAAGCGCCTGATCGCCGCCTATTACGAAAGCGGTCCGCTCGCGTCGTACTTCAACGGCTGCTCGGACGGCGGCCGGGAAGGGATGCGGGAAGCGCACGACTTTCCGGCCGATTTCGACGGCATCCTTGCCGGGGGCGCGGCAACCGGCTGGACGCACGCGGCGACCGAGCAGCTTGTCATGACGCTGAACCTCAGGAACGGCGGCATCCAAGGTCCCAGCGGAACGGCCGTCCTGACGCTTGCCCAGAACGCGGTGACGGCGGCGTGCGATGCCGCCGACGGCGTGGCCGATGGCCTGATCAGCGACCCAAGGCGCTGCCTGTGGGACCCCCGCACCCTTATTTGCCAAGCGGGCGAGGACCCGGCGGCCTGCATCACCCCAGCACAGGCTGCCGCCATCGCGGCGAACCTCAGGCCGGTGCGGGACCCCGTGACCCGCAAGTGGGTGTTCTCGGGAATGCCGCGGGGGTCGGAGTTCGAGCAGATTAGGTGGAAGTACAACTACTCCCTCGCCCCCTTTGGCCTTTCCAACTACCAGCTTGCCCTGGGCGATCCCACCTGGGACGGCTCGACGTTCGACCTGCACGCCGACTTGCCCCGGCTTGATCGCGTCCTCGGCATCATGAACATGACTGACCCGGATCTCCGCCCGTTCGCCGCCAGGGGAGGGAAGCTGATCCAATGGCATGGCTGGGACGACGGCGCCTTCACGCCCGGGTGGACGACGCAGTACTACGACGAGGTCGTCAACAGCGTGGGCGGCGGCGAGTTGAAGGATGTCCAGGAGTTCTACCGGCTGTTCATGCTTCCAGGCGTGGGGCATTGCGCGGCCTCGAACGACATCGGCCCGGATAACATCGGGGTGGAGAACCAGGTGGCCGTGTCCCCCGATCCTGAGCATGACGCCGTGAGCGCGCTGCTGGCCTGGGTTGAGCGGGGCGTCGCGCCGCGCCGGTTCGTCGCCACCAAGTTCAACAACAACGACCCGAGCCAGGGTGTCCAGATGCAGCGCCCGATCTGTCCCTATCCTGCCCAGACGATCTGGAAGGGGTCAGGCAGCACTGACGACGCGAGCAGTTTCCGCTGCGGCGACTCTTTCGGCAGGCCATAACAGGCCCGCGTCGCCAAACTTTTGATCAACATGCAAAGGGAAACATCCATGGGGAACGAAATCGGACATCAGGGAACTTGCCGGTCCCGCAAGGCCCTGGTTGCCGCGGTCCTCGGCGGCGCGGCCCTGCTCGGCAGCACCCCCGCCTGGTCGCAGGCCGACGACCTGGCGGCGGCGTCGCCGACCGTGGGCACCGACCGCGGCGACGTGGTCGGCACGCGGGTGGACACGGTCGCCGCGTTCCTTGGCGTCCCCTACGCCGCCCCTCCGGTGGGGGACTTGCGCTTCCGCCCGCCGCGGCGGCATGCGGCTTGGACCACGCCGGTGCAGGCCACGCAGGTGGCCCAGCCATGCCCGCAGAACCGGCAGGCCGGCGCGAACGGCCCGGTCCCCATCGGCAGCGAGGACTGCCTCTACCTCAACGTGCGGACGCCCGCGCAGGCGCAGTCGGAGCGCCGGCCGGTGATGGTGTGGTTCCCCGGCGGCGGCTTCCAGCAGGGGGGCGCGACGTTCCCGTACTACAACAGCCAATACATCGCCGAGCAGGCCGGCGTCGTCGTCGTCACCGTCACCTACCGCGTCGGCGTGTTCGGCAACCTGACGGCGCAGGCGCTCGACCGGGAAAGCCCGGCGGCGGTGTCCGGCAACTACGGCATCCAGGACCAGCAGGCGGCGCTGCGTTGGGTGCGCCGCAACATCGCGGCCTTCGGCGGCGACCCGCAGAACGTGACCATCTTCGGCGAGTCCGCCGGGGGCAACTCGGTGGAGTACCAGCTCGCCTCGCCGCTGGTCCGCGGCCTGTTCAAGCAGGCCATCATCGAGAGCGCCGCCGGCATCCAGCTGATCCCCGACCTGCCACTCGCCGAGTCCGAGGCCGCCGGCAGCGCGACGGTGATCGCCTCGGTCGGCTGCGCCGACGCCGCCGATGCCGCGGCCTGCCTGCGCGCCCTGCCCGCCACCGCCCTCCTGGGCGCGAGCGGCGTCACCGAGCCTGTGGTGGACGGCTACGTGCTCCCGCTGCGGCCGTTGCAGGCGTTCCGGTCCGGGGCCTTCAACCGCGTGCCTACGATCCTCGGCAGCAACCACGACGAGGCGACCGCCTTTGTTTGGCCCATCGAGGCGGCGCTGAACGGGCCGCTGACCCCCGACGGCTACACCGCCCAGCTTGGCAAGATGTATGGGGCCAACGCGCCGGCGGTGCTTGAGCAGTACCCGCTCAGCGCCTATCCGTCCCCGATCCAGGCGCTGGCTGCGGCCGAGACCGACAGCGCCCTTTCCTGCCCGGCCGCGCTGAAGCGCAAGGCCCTGTCGCGCCACGTCCCGGTGTTCGGCTACGAGTTCAACGAGCCGAACCCGGCGCAGGGCGCGCTGCTCGGGCCGCCGGAGCCTGGCCTGGACTACGGCGTCTACCACACTGCGGACCTGCCCTACGTGTTCGGCGTGTCCGCGCCCAACGGCGACCGCGTGACCGGCAAGGACCTGGCGCTGTCGCAGCGCATCATCACCTACTGGACCAACCTGGCGATCAGCGGCAATCCGGACCAGCCCCAGTTCCAGCTTCCGTTCTGGATCGACTACCGTGCGCAGCCCTTGCTGCTGTCGCTCAAGGACCAAGTCACCTACTTGCCGGAAAGCCAGTTCAGCGCCGATCACCATTGCGCCTTCTGGAACCCCATCCTGCCGGATAATTCCTAGGCAGGAGCAGGGCTAGAGCGTTTTGCGTGTAGGTTGGGACGGCGCTGCCTGTATGTTGGGGCGGCGGTGTGCGTGGCTGGAGCCTGTTCGACGGACCTGCGCAGCCGCGTGCTGGAAGCGGTCGAGACAGGTGGAACGCCGGAAGCAGCCGCGCAACGGTTCGCGGTGGCGCGGTCCACGGCGTGTCGCTGGGTGGCCACGGCGCGTGACGAGGAGCGGCGCGAGGCCAAACCGGTGCGCGGCGGCCCCGCGCCGCACATCCAGGGTGCGGCTGAGGCGGCCATGCTGGACCTGGCAGGCTCGCCGAAACGCGGAGCGTTTGCGGCTGAGCTCCATCGCCTGGGCCTGG
>CAXSEX010000150.1:0-2821 GCA_964236415.1 uncultured Acetobacteraceae bacterium
CCCCGTTCCTGAACCACGCGACGCTGGAGCCGATGAATTGCACCGCCAGGATGGACGGCGACCGTCTTGAGGTTTGGGTCGGCACGCAGAACGGCGACGCGACGCTGGCCGCGGCGGCGGAAGCGGGCGGGGTGCCGCTGGAGCATGTGCGGGTGAACAAGCACCTGCTGGGCGGCGGCTTCGGCCGGCGCGGGCAGCAGGACTACACGCGGCAGGCGGTGCTGCTGGCCAAGCAAGTGCCGGGGCGGCCGGTCAAGCTGATCTGGTCGCGCGAAGAGGACATGCAGCACGGGTATTACCGCCCGATCACCCAATGCAAGCTGACGGCGGCGATGGACGACGCGGGCAACGTGGAGGCGCTGCACGTCCGCATCAGCGGGCAAAGCATCCTGGCCTACCTGGCGCCGAACCGGCTGACCAACGGCCTCGACGTGGCGCAGTTCCAGGGATTGGTCCCGGCGGAGTTCGGCTACAACGCCATCCCCAACCTCTTGATCGACCACGCGATGCGGAACACGGCTGTGCCGGTGGGCTTCTGGCGCGGGGTGAACCACAACCAGAACGCCGTTTATGTCGAGTGCTTCATCGATGAAGTGGCGGTGGCGGCCGGCAAGGACCCGCTGGAGTTCCGCCGGGCGATGCTGGCGCGCAGCCCGAAGCACCTGGCCGTGCTGAACGCCGCGGCGGAAAAGGCCGGGTGGGGCACCAAGCTGCCGGAAGGCGTGTTCCGCGGCATCTGCCAGAACTGCGGCTTCGGCAGCTACACGGCGGCGGTGGCGGAGGTTTCGGTGAGCAAGCAGGGAGAACTCAAAATCCTGCGGATCGTCGCGGCCACCAACCCCGGCTACGTCGTGAACCCGGACCAGGTGACGGCGCAGGTCGAGGGCAGCTTCACCTACGGCATGAGCGCGCTGCTCTACAGCGAGAACACGGTGGAAGGGGGCCGGGTCGTGGAAGGCAACTTCGACACTTACCAGGTGGCCCGGATGGCGGACACGCCGAAGATCGAGACGGTCTTGGCGCCCTCCGGCGGGTTCTGGGGCGGCGTGGGCGAGCCGACGATCGCGGTCGCGGCGCCTGCGGTGCTGAACGCGATCTACGCCGCGACGGGCAAGCGCATCCGGTCGCTGCCGCTGAAGAACGCCGACCTGAGCCACGCATGACGGACCACGTTCAGCTCCGCCGGCGCGGCTTCCTTGCGGCGGCGGGCGCCTTCACGCTTGGCTGGACCGTGCCCGGCGGCGCCTTGCGCGCGGAAGGCGCGGCGGCGGCCGGGGCAGAGGTCGGCCTATGGGTGGTGATCCAGCCCGACGACACCGTGGTCGTGCGGATCGCCCGGTCGGAGATGGGCCAGGGCACGCTGACCGGCCTCGCGCAACTGGTGGCGGAGGAACTGGAAGCCGACTGGAGCCGCGTGCGGGCGGAGCTGGTGCCGCCGCACGTGAACCTTGCCCACAAGCACGCCTGGGGCGACATGCTGACGGGCGGCAGCCGCGGGCTGCGCACGTCGGTGGCCTACGTGATGCAGGGGGGTGCTGCGGCGCGGACCATGCTGGTGCAGGCGGCCGCCGAGCGGTGGGGCGTGCCCGCGGGCGAATGCCGGGCGAAGCTGGGCACCGTGGCGCACGCAGGGTCCGGACAGTCGTTGCGCTATGGCGAGCTGGCGGAGGCGGCGGGCAAGCTGCCGGTGCCGGCAGACGTGCCGTTGAAGGCGGAAGCGGATTGGACCCTGATCGGCAAGCCGCTGCCCCGGCTCGACACCGCGCCGAAGCTGGACGGGTCGCTGGTTTACGGCATCGACGTGCAGCTGCCGGGCATGCTGTCTGCGGCCATCGCGCAGTGCCCGGTGTTCGGCGGCAAGCTGGCGGGCTTCGACGCGGCCTCCGTGCTGAAGCGCCCGGGCGTGCGGCAGGTGGTGCCGGTGTTCGACCATGCGGTGGCGGTGGTGGCCGACACCTGGTGGCAGGCGAAGACCGCGCTGGAAGCCCTGCCGATCCGCTGGAACGAGGGGCCGAACGCCGGCGTGGACAGCAAGCAGGTCGCCGAACGGGTGGCGCAAGGCCTCGATGCCGCGGACGCCGGAGCCGGCAACGTGATCGGCGACGCCCCGGCGGCGCTAGCGGGCGCGGTGAAGCGGGTGGAAGGCGTGTATGCCGCGCCGTTCCTGAACCACGCGACGCTGGAGCCGATGAACTGCACCGCCCGGGTGGCAGACGGCGGGGTGGAGGTCTGGGTCGGCACCCAGAACGGCGACGCGACGCTGGCGGCGGCGGCGGAGGTCGCGGGCGTGCCGCTGGAAAAGGTGCGCGTCAACAAGCACACCCTGGGCGGCGGCTTCGGCCGGCGCGGGCAGCAGGACTACGTGCGCTATGCCGTCGCGGTGGCGAAGCAGGTGCCGGGCCGCCCGGTGAAGCTGCTGTGGTCGCGCGAGGAGGACATGCAGCACGGCTTCTGCCGCCCGGTGAGCCAGGCGAAGCTGGTGGGCGGCCTGGATGACAAGGGCAACCTCCTGGCGCTGCACATGCGGATCAGCGGGCAAAGCATCAACGCCTGGCTGCGCCCCGACGGCAACCTGCCCGGCACAGACCTGCGGCAGATGCAGGGCGTGGTGCCGGAGGAGTTCGGCTACATGGCGATCCCCAACCTGCTGGTCGATTACGCCATGCGCAACACGCACGTGCCGGTCGGGCCGTGGCGGGGCGTGAACCTGAACCAGAACGCATTCTACCTGGAATGCTTCATGGACGAGCTGGCCCATGCCGCCGGGCGCGACCCGCTGGAGTTCCGGCAGGCGCTGATGGGCAAGAACCCGCGGCACCTG
>CAXSEX010000150.1:2831-9472 GCA_964236415.1 uncultured Acetobacteraceae bacterium
CGCCCGGCGTGTTCCGCGGCATCGCGCAGAACTACGGCTACGGCAGCTACACCGCGGCCGTGGCGGAGGTATCGGTGAGCGACGAGGGCCGGCTGCGCGTCTACCGCATCGTGGCCGGCACGGATTCTGGCCATGTGGTGAACCCGGAGATGGTGACGGCGCAGGTGGAAGGGTCCTTCGTGTTCGGCCTGAGCGCCTGCCTCCTGTCCGAGATCACGGTGGAGAAGGGCCGGGTGGTCGAGGGCAACTTCGACAGCTACGAGGTGCTGCGCATGGCGGACATGCCCAAGGTGGAAACGGTGATGGTGCCCTCCGGCGGGTTCTGGGGGGGCGTGGGCGAGCCGACGATCGCGGTCGCCACGCCCGCCGTGGTCAATGCGGTGTTCGCGGCGACGGGCAAGCGCATCCGCAGCCTGCCGTTGAAGCTGCACGATTTGAGCAAGGCTTGAGGGTGCGGGCTTTGCTTCCGGTTGCTGCTGTGCTCCTGGCGGCTGCGGGGCCGCCGATGGCCGAGCCGGCGATGATTGAGCCGCCGGGCGCGGAAAGCTGCACCGGCTGCCACGTGAGCGGCGGCGGCGTGGGCGTGCTGCAGGGCCGCCCGGCACCGGACATCGCGCGGGAGATGGAGGCGTATCGCTCCGGCGAGCAGCCGGCGACGCTGATGAACCGCATCGTCAAGGGGTTCTCGCCGGAGGAGGTCACGGCCTTGTCCGCCTGGTTCGCCGCGCAATGAAGCGCCGCATGGTCCTGGCCGGGGCACTGGCCATGCCGTTCGTGGCCCGAGCCCAGGACATGCCGCAAGGGGCGGCGCGGGTGGTCGTGGTGGGCGGCGGGTTCGCCGGCGCGACCGTGGCGCGGGCGCTGGCGCAGGCCGGGCACCAGGTCACGATGGTCGAGGCGGAGGCGCAGTACGTCTCCTGCCCGTTCAGCAACCCGGTGGTGGCCGGGCTGCGGGAGATGGACGGGCAGCAGTTCGGTTGGGACAAGGTGGCGGCGGCCGGCGTGAAGCGGGTGCAGGCGCGGGCCACCGGCGTGGACGGCACGGCCAAGCGGGTGCTGCTGGACGGCGGCGCGGCCGAGTACGACCGGCTGGTGCTGGCGCCGGGCGTGGACATGCGGCTCGGCGGCGATCCCGGGGCGCTGCCGGGCTACGACCGGGCGGCGACGGAACGGATGCCCCATGCGTGGAAGGCCGGGGCGCAGACGACCCTGCTGCGCGACCAGCTCCGCGCCATGCCGGACGGCGGCACGGTGGTGATGGCCGTGCCCGCCAACCCGTACCGGTGCCCGCCGGGTCCGTATGAGCGGGCCAGCCTGATCGCTTGGTACCTGAAGAACAACAAGCCGCGCAGCAAGCTGCTGGTGCTGGACGCCAAGGACCAGTTCAGCAAGCAGAAGCTGTTCCAGCAGGCGTGGGCGCAGATGTACCCGGGCCTCCTGGAATGGGTGCCGCTGTCGAACGGCGGCGCCGTCACCGGGGTGGACCCGGCGGCGATGACGCTCTCGACCGACTTCGAGACCCACAAGGCGGACGTGGCCAACGTGATCCCGCCGCAGCGGGCCGGCGCCATCGCGCAGGCGGCGGGCGTCGCGGACCGCACGGGGTGGTGCCCGGTCGATCCCGTGTCGTTCGAAAGCCTGCGGGTCGCCGACATCCACGTCATCGGCGACGCGGCGATCATGGGCGCGATGCCGAAATCGGCGTTCGCGGCCAACGCCCAGGCCAAGGTGTGCGCGCAGGCGATCACCGCCTTGCTGGCCGGGCAGGTGCCCACGGTGCCGCGGCTGATCAATACGTGCTACAGCCTGGTGGCGCCCGAGTACGGCATCTCGGTGGCGGGGGTGTACCGGCCGGTGAACGGGCAGTTGACCGACATCGACGGCGCCGGCGGCACCAGCGCGCTCGATGCCGAGCCGGCGGTCCGGGCGCAAGAGGCGGCTTATGCGGATGTCTGGTACCACACGATCACGGGTTCTGTGTTCGGTTAGCCTGCTGCTTGCCGCGGCGGCGCCGGCGCCGGGCGACGCGCAGCGGGGCTATGCCGTCGTGACCCGGCAAACCAGCACCTGCACGCTGTGCCATGCCGGGCCGTTCCCCAATCCCCATCTGCAAGGGACGGTCGGGCCGGACCTGCACGGGGTCGGGGCACGGCTGAGCGCGGATGAGATCCAGGAGCGGCTGATGGACGCCTCGACCATGAACCCGGACACGGTGATGCCCTCCTTCGGCACGGTGGGCGGGCGGCGGGTGGGCGCGGCGTGGCAGGGCAAGCCGATCCTGTCGCCGCAGGAGATCGCGGACGCGACGGCGTACCTGGCGGGGCTGAAGTGATCGGGCGGCGGCAGGCGTTGGCGCTGGCCGGCGCGTCGGCGCTGGCGGCCCCTGTCCTTGTCCGGCCCGCGCGGGCGACGCCGCGGGAGGTGGCGGAGCAGGTCGCCCGGGTCACGGGCGGCACGGTGCCTCAGCCCGGCTGCGTGAAGCTTGACTTGGCGCAGATGGTCGAGAACGGCAACGCGGTGGGCATGACCGTCAGCGCGGACGCGCCGGAAGGCCGCCGGGTGGACAGCTTGCATGTGTTCGCGGAGGGCAACCCGAACCCCGAGGTGGTGCACGCCACTTTCGGCCCGGCGTCCTTCGCGCCGAAGCTTTCGACCCGCATCCGGTTGGCGACCTCGCAGACGGTGGTGGCGGTGGCCAGGATGGACGACGGGTCGTGCTGGACCGACAGCGTGACGGTGCTCGTCACGCTCGCGGCCTGCCTGGAGTAGCCGGTCATGCGCGTGCTGCTGAACGTGCCGAAGACGGCGAAGAAGGGCGAGGCGGTCGAGATCAAGATCCTGATCAGCCACCCGATGGAAAGCGGGCAGCGCCGGGACGAGATGGGCCAGGTGGTGCCGCGCATGGTGATCCACGACTTCGTGTGCGCCTACAACGGCGCGGAGGTGGTCCGGCTGGCGCTGTTCCCGGCCATCGCGGCGAACCCGTTCCTGGCGTTCTCCGCCCGGGCGGAGGACAGCGGGGCGTTCACCTTCACCTGGACGGACGACAGCGGCGCGTCGCAGACCGAGACGGCGCTGATCGTGGTGGAATGACGCGGCTTCGGTTCGGCCTGCCCGTCGCCGCTTTCCTGCTCGCGGGCGCGGCCCCGCACAGCGGCCACGACGACGCCAGCCCGGCAGTGCAGGCCATGCAGGACGACGACGCCGAGAACCCGGGGCTGCTGTGGGTCGAGCAGGGCGCGGCGCTGTGGACGGAGGGCTGCGCGTCCTGCCACGGCGCACCCGGGTCGATGCGCGGCGTGTCCGCCCATTACCCGCGGTTCGACCCGGCCTTGGGCCGTCCGGTCACGCTGGGCGCCCAGGTCAACCAGTGCCGGGCGCGGACGGGGCAGCCAGCGTGGGGGCCGGACAGCGACGAGATGCTTTCGGTGACGGCCCTGGTCGGCCGGCAATCGCGCGGCTTGCCGGTCGCCATCGACGGGAGCGGCCCGGCGCAGGCGGCGCTCGACCAAGGCCGGGCGCTGTTCACGGAGCGGCAGGGCCAGTTGAACCTGTCCTGCGCGCAGTGCCACGACGGCCTGGCCGGGCAGCGCCTGGGCGGGGCGCGCATCCCGCAGGGACAGCCGAACGGCTATCCGCTGTATCGCCTGGAATGGCAGTCCATGGGGTCGCTGGACCGCCGCCTGCGGAACTGCCTGACCGGCGTGCGGGCCGAGCCGCTGCCGTCCAACAGCCCCGAGATGGCGGCGCTGCAGTTCTACCTCGGCTGGCGGTCGAACGGCCTGACGGTGGAAACCCCGGCCGTCCGCCCGTAACCGTCCGCGTGCGGTTGCTGATGGTCACCCATCCCACGCGACCCATGCCGTAGGATGGGTGAAACCCATCGGCGGACAACGATCATTCAACCAAGCCGTCTGTATCAGGCCGTCCAGCGCCAGGTGTTGACGTTCCAGGCGTTGAGCCGGACGTTGATGTTCGGCTGGTAGCCGCTCAGCCCGGCCTTGGTCCCTTCCACGGTGACATACTCGAAGATCGGCAGGAACGGCAGGTTCTGGCGCAGCACGGACTGCACGCCGCGATAGGCCTCGATCCGCTTGGCACGGTCCAGGGTCGTCGCCCCCTGCTGCATCAGCGCGTCAAGCTGCGGGTTGGCGTACTGCATCGTGTTGTTGCCAGAGCCGCCCTGCGCCGCGATGGCCTTGCTGCTGAAATAGTCTTCCGCCGCCGGGTCCGGGCCGGTCATGAAGTTGTTGCCGACGATGGCCGTCTCGAAATGCGACTGGATCCAGTACTCGCCCCACATGACGGCGGCCGGCAGGTTCTTGATCGTCATGGCGATGCCGAGGTCCTGCCAGTTCTGCTGCAGCAGTTGCTGCGCCTGCTCGCGCAGATGGTTGCCCGCGGTGGTGGAGTTGGTGAACTGGAGCTTCACCCCGTCCTTCTCGCGGATGCCGCCGGGACCGGGCTTCCACCCGGCGGCGTCCAGGGTCGCCTTGGCACGGTCGGGGTCATAGACCTGCTTCGGCAGGTCGGGATCGAACGCCCAGGAGGCTGGCGGGAGATAGGACTCGCTCGGGCGCGGCAGGCCGTAATACAGGTCGTTGATGATGCTGGACTTGTCCAGGCTCATGTACAGCGCCTGGCGGACCGCCGGGTCCTTGAACTGCGGCAGGGCGAGGTTGAAGTAAAAGTTCTCGATGGATGCCGTGGGGATGGGCACCACGACCCGGTTGGGCAGCGCCTTCGCCTCGTTGTAATGGTCGGCAGAGATGCCTTGCAGGCTGATGTAGTCGATGTCGCCGGTGCGGAACTGGGTGTATAGCACCGTGAGGTCCGGGATGTACTTGAACACCACCCGTTCGAGGTAAGGCCCCTCGTCGAAGTAGGCGTCGTTGGCGGCAAGCGTGATGTGGTCGCCGGGCACCCGCTCGCTCCATTTGAACGGCCCAGTGCCGACCGGCGCGCGCATGAACGGCGAGCTGCGCGGGTCGGCTTGCCCGGCGAGCAGGTGCTGCGGCACGATGAAGGTCCAGGCGAGGATGGAGGCGTAGGGCGAGAACGGCTTGTCCAGCCGCCAGGTGATCTCGTTCGGCGCCGTCGCCTTCACGTCGCGCAGCAGCTCGTGGCCCGACCGGGTGCCGGCGGGGAAGTCGGGGTTGTTGATGAGGTCGAGGGTGAACTTCACGTCGTCCGCGGTGAAGGGCTTGCCGTCATGCCATTTCACGCCGTCGCGCAGCTTGACCCGCCATTGCAGGCCGTCCTCCGACACGCCGCCGTTGGCGACCGTAGGGATTTCGGCCGCGAGCCGCGGCAGGAAGTTGCCCTTCGGGTCCACCGCCCAAAGCGGGCTGAACAGCGACATGTAGATGCCGTCGTCCACCTCGATGTGCGGCAGCAGCGGGTTGAACACCGTGGGTTCCTGCGAGATGCCGATGACCACCTGGCCGACGGGCTTCGGCTTGTTCTGCGCGCGGGCGCCGGTGCTCAGCAGCGGCACGGCGCCGCTCCCGGCCAGCGCGAGTTGCAGGATCGAGCGTCGCCGCAGGGCGGCGGCGGGGGTGCGGTGCTCGGTCACGGGAGGCTCCTGTGTGTGCGGGTGAGAGGGTTCAGGCGGGCGCTTCGACGACGATGGGCGAGCCGTCGCTGAAGCGGGAAAAGCGGAACGGCGCCGGATCGACCAGCGGCGCGGCCCCGGTCACAAGGTCGGCGGCGAGCCGCCCCGCCGCTGGGCCGATGCCGAAGCCGTGGCCGGAAAAACCGGTCGCGACCACGAGGCCCGGCACGTCGTCCACGGCGCTGATCACCGGCACCGCGTCCGGCGTCACGTCGATCATCCCGGCCCATTGCTGCACGACCTGCATGCTCCCGAACACGGGGAACGCGGCCTTGAGCGCCGTGACCGCGGCGCCGTTGATGCCCGGCGCCGGGTCGGCGTCGAGCGTCCGCACCTGCTCGAACGGGCTTGGGGCGTCGAGCGCCCAGGTGCGCGGGGTGCGGGCCTCGGCCATGAAGCGCCCGTCGAGGCGGAGGCGCAGGCTGCGCCGGGTCGCCTTGGCCGCCGGCAGGAACTCGCGGAAGAAGTGCCAGGTGTCCGGCACCAGCGGCACCACGTTGGCCGAGCCGTTGGCAATGGTGTAGCCGCCGTCCATGCGCTTGCGGTAGGCGAACTGGCTGGTCCAGGCTGAGACCTCGGGTCCGCCGGGGAGCGGTGCTGTGCGCAGCACGGAGGACCGCACCTTGAGCTGCGGCAGGCGCAGGCCGAGGCTGCCGCAGAACAGGCGGGACCACGCGCCGCCGGCCAGCACCACGCCGTCGCAGGCGATGCGCCCGTGCTCCGTCACCACGCCCGCGACCCGGCCCTCGGCCATGTCGAGGCCGCGCACGGCGCATTGGGTGAGAATGGTGGCCCCGAGGCGCTGCGCCGCGCGGGCGATGGCGGGGCCGGCCTTTTGCGGCTCCGCCCGGCCGTCGTCGGGGGTATACAGGCCGGACTTGTAGGCGCGCGTGGCGCCGGGCAGCAGGGCGGCCAGGTCCTCGCCTTCGACCAGGCGGGAACTCATCTGGTAGGGCTGGGCGCGGCCCAGCCAGGCCTCGTGGTGCGCCCGGTCGGCGTCGGTCTCGCCGACGTACAGCACGCCGCA
>CAXSEX010000151.1:0-9456 GCA_964236415.1 uncultured Acetobacteraceae bacterium
TCTGGCAGATGGGCAGCGCACCTTATCTCGGCGGCGGCTTCGGCCACTTCTACGCCTATGCGCCAACCAAGATCGAGTATGCCATCGACCGGTTCGCGATGGAGGCCAAGCGTCAGCTCGACGTGCTGGACCGCCGCCTGGCGGACAGCGAGTACCTGGCCGGGCACGAGTACTCCATCGCCGACATCGCCGTCTGGCCTTGGTACGGCGTCCTCGCGCAGGGCCAGCTTTATGGGGAGTCGGCCAAGTTCCTGCAGGTGCAGGACTACGCGAACGTGCAGCGCTGGACCCAGGCGATTGCGGCGCGCCCCGCCGTGCAGCGCGGGCGGATGGTCAACCGTGTTTCCGGCGAGCCGTCCAGCCAACTGCACGAGCGCCACGATGCCGGCGACTTCGCCACCAAGACGCAGGACAAGCTCATGGCCGAAAGCTGAGGCTGCCTCGGGGCCAGGCGGGCGCTGGCCGCCTGGCCAGTCCGGGCCATGTTGGTGGAGGCGGTCACCACCCCGGCCGGGCCAGCCGCTTCGGCATCCGCGCCGCCCATGTTCAGCGCCCAATGGCTGCGCCGCCGCCGACGCTCACCAGGCAGTCCGCCCCAACAGCCCGCGCCTGCTGCCGCGCCGCCCGCGCCAGCTCGATCGGCACCTGCGGCACCGCGGTCGCGGGCACGCCGGCGCAGCCCGGCCCCAGCCGGTCCGCGACCGCACGCGCCATCGCCGCGCGGCCCGGCGTCGCGATCACCAGCGGGCGCGATGCGCCGAGCCGCCCGACCTCGGCTGCGACCGTGGCCGCCGATCCCGCGCCGAACACCACCCGGTGCGGGACGGCGTTGTGGACGCTCGCGTCGCCGTAGGCGAACCGCCGCATCAGTTCTACCGTTCCAACCCGGCCCGGGTGATCACCTGGGTCTTCGATCTCGGCCGCCCCTCGAAAATCGAGAGATTACGCGCATCGCACAGCACGCGGCTGATCAGACATTCGAGCGCGTAGCCGTCGCCGCCATGGATTTGCAAGGCGCTGCCGGCATTCGCGAACGCGACCCGCGCGGCGAGCAGCTTGGCCATCCAGGCGAGCTTCGCGTGCACGCGCGGGAAGTCCAGGATGGGCTTGCCGAATTGCTGCCGGTCCCGCGCATACGCCAGTCCAAGCTCCAGCGCGTTCTGCGCAACCCCGAGCGCGCGCGCCGCGGTCTGGATACGGGCGCTCTCGAACGTCTCCATAAGCTGCTTGAAGCCCTGCCCCTCCACGCCGCCCAACAGGTTCCACGCCGGGACGGTGAAGCCGTCGAAGGAGATTTCGTACTCCTTCATCCCTGGGACGCGGGCAGGCCCGAGTTGCCCGGCGTCTTGCGCGGCCGCCACAGCCGCTCGATGAACACGTCACCCATCCAGCGACCCCGCCCGTCCATGGAGATGCGCGCACCAGCGGCAAGCGGCACGCCGGTGAACCGCGGCGAGGTGAATTGGCTGCCCCGCGCAAATCGCTTCGCGATTTCGCTGGGTCCGCATTGAAGATCTCGGGCTTCCTGGACCGGGCCAAAGCCTCCTCAAGCGCCTCGACGCAGAACTCCACGCCCATGGTGCCCGGCACCATCGCAAAGCGATCCCCCCGCAGGCTGGTCGTGGAACCCCGGCCGGCTGACCGACACCAGCTCGCACGGGCGCACCACGGACAGGCTGGGATGCTCCGGCCCGATCACGGAAGAGGGTCATGACACGGTCAATGACGCTGAAAGTCATCCCCGTTGATGTCGAGCCTTGCTCACCCGCACTTGTGCGAGGCATGAAAATGGCTCGCGGAGACGGCTTCGCGTTCACGCTGAACGCCGAAGCACCATGCCACAGGAGATGACCGGGATGACCGAAGGCCTGGATACCTTTTTGCCCGTTCAGGGGCTGAAGCTGCGGTGCCGGGTTGAGGGCGCGGCCGGGGCGCCGTGGCTGGTGTTCTCCAACTCGCTGATGACCGACCTGTCCTTGTGGGACGACCAGGTGGCCGCCTATGCCGGCCGCTTCCGCATCCTGCGCTACGACCAGCGCGGCCATGGCGGCAGCTCCGTGCCGCCCGGCCCCTGCCGCTTCGACGACCTGGCGGACGACCTCATCGCCGTGCTGGCTGCGTTCGGCGTGGAGGCCGCCACGCTCGTCGGCGTGTCCATGGGCGGCGTCACGGTCCTGGGCGCCGCCGCCCGCCATCCGGCGCGCGTCGCGCGGGTGGCGGTCTGTGACTGCCAGCCCGCCTCCACCCCGGCCAGCGCCGCCGCCTGGGGCGAGCGGCTCGTGGTGGCGGAAGCGGGCGGCATGGCGGCCTTGGTGGAGCCGAGCGTGGAGCGGTGGTTCCCGCCTGGAACGGTGCAGGCAGACCCACCAGCGCTGCACCGGGTTCGGGACATGATCGCCGGTACGCCGCTGCAGGGCTTCGTGCGCGCGACTCGCGCCTTGCAGGACTACGACTACCATTCCTACCCTGCCCTCCTGCGTTGCCCGGCCGCGTTCATCGCCGGCGCGGAGGATGGCGTCGTGCCGCAAGTGATGCGCGGCATGGCGGCTGCCTGCCCTGGCGGCGGCTTCACGGCCATCGACGGCGCCGGGCACCTGCCCAACATCGAACAGCCCGCGCGTTTCAACGCTGCCCTGGACGCCCTGCTCGCACAGCCGCCCGCCCAGGCTTGATCCCTGCGCGGCGGCGGGGGCTGCCACGACGGCCTTCCTTCGCGCGCCGCTGCACGCTACCAGCGGGGCATGAGTGCCAGCCAACCGCACGCCGACGTGGCGGTCGCCCCCACCCGCCGCCAACGCCTTTCACCGGATGACCGCAAGCGCCAGATCATCGAGGCGGCGGTCCGCTATTTCGCCGAGGTCGGCTTCGAGGGCGGCACACGGGAGCTGGCCCGGCGCCTGCAGGTGACGCAGCCGCTGATCTACCGCTACTTCCCGTCCAAGGAGGACTTGATCCAGGCGGTATGCCAGGAGGTGTGCCTCACCCGCTGGCAGCCGGACTGGGAACGCGCGCTCGCCGATCCGTCGCAGCCGATCCGCGGCCGGCTGATCACCTTCTACACGCACTTCACCGACGCCATCTTCACGTCTGACTGGATTCGCATCTACCTGTTCGCCGGGCTGCGCGGGTTGGAGATGAACCAGTGGTGGATCAGCTTCGTGGAGCAGCACCTGCTGCGCCGTATGGCCGAGGCGCTGCGCGAGGCGCACGGCCTGCCGGCGCCGGACGCGCACCCGATCAGCCCGCGGGAAATCGAGCTGTGCTGGCTGTTCCACGGCGGCATCTTCTATTACGGACAGCGCCGCGAGGTGTGCGGCCATGTGTCGGGCATGACGCTGCCCGCGTTCATCGAGACGAGCGTGGATGCGCTGCTGAACGGCCTCCCGGCCACGCTTGGCCGGCTGCTGGAAGGCACGTCGCAGGCCAAGCCGGGGCGGGTTGACAGGAAACGCGCGCGGCTGCCCGCCACCACACGCCGGAGGCTGTGATGACGGAAACGGCGCTGCTGGACTTCTAGCGACCGGCGGCGGGCGCTCCACCCCGAACAGCGTCTTCGCGTTCCCCCCGGCGATCTTCGCGAGGGCAGCCTCGTCCAGCTCGGCAGAGGCGAGATGGCCCACCGGGTCGCTTTCGGCCATGTCGTAGGGGTAGTCCGTCCCCATCAGGACCTTCTCGGCGCCGAACACGTCCACCAGGTTCCGCAGCTGGTGCGGCGTGAACACCACGGAATCGAAGAACACCCGCTTCAGGTAGGTCGTTGGCGGCTGCGGCAAGGTGCCCCGCACGTCCGAGCGGGCGCCCCAGGCATGGTCGATGCGCCCGGAATAGCTGGCGAGGTAGCCCCCGCCGTGCACCGCGATCAGCTTGAGCGCCGGGTGCCGCTCCAGCACGCCATCGAAGATCAGGTAGTGCAGCGCCAGCGTCGTCTCCAGCGGGTTGCCGATGACGTTGTTGAAGTAGAAGCGGCTCATGCGCCCGGCCTCGGTGAAGCCGTTGGGATGGATCAGCACCACGGCGCCCAACTCCTCCGCCTTGGCCCAGAACGGTGCGAACCGAGGGTCGGACAGCTCCAGCCCGTTCACGCTGGTCAGGACCTGCGCGCCCTTCATCCCGTCCTCGCGCATCGACCGCTCCAGCTCGGCCGCGGCGGCACGGCCGTCCTGCATCGGCACGGTGCCGATGGCCGTGAACCGCTCCGGCTTCTGCGCGGCGAAGGCCGCGAGGCCCGCGTTGACGATCCGCGCCGCCTTGATCCCGATGTCGAGCGGCACGGCATATGTGCATTGCGGCGGCGGCGGCATGATGACCTGCACGTCGATCCCGGCCGCGTCCATGTCACGGAGGCGTACCGCCAAATCCAGCATGTTCGGGCGGCGGTCCGCGTCCTGCTTCCGGTTCAGCGCCTTGGTGTCGTCGGTGGCGAAGTGGGCCAGCGGCACCTTCGCGAGGTCCACGTGCGGCCCCGTCAGCGCCGCCGCTTCCGGGACCAGGACGTGGGAGTGCATGTCGATCGTGATGCTGCGGGGCCGCACCTCGCGGCCCGGCTGTCCGTGCTGGCGGGCAGCGGTGGCGCCGTAGTGGTTGGTTTCTTTGGCCAAGTGAAACTCTCCTTCAGAACACGCCGAGGTGGCGGTTGATGGTCTCGGGGTCCGCCGCGAGCGCCGCCGCCGGGCCTTCACTGACAATGCGCCCGGTGTTGACGATCGCCACCTCGTCCGCAAGGGACAGGGCAAGGCGGACGTTCTGCTCGACGAGCACCATCGACAGGCCCTCGCCTTTCAGCAAGGCGATGGTCTGCCCCACCTCCGCCACCATCTTCGGCGCCAGCCCCTCGGACGGCTCGTCCAGCAAGAGCACGCGGGGGTTGATCACCAGGGCGCGGCCGATGGCCAGCATCTGCTGCTCGCCGCCCGACATGAGGCCAGCCCGCTGCGAGGCGCGCTCGCGCAGCCGGGGGAAGGTGCTGAACACGCGGTCGACCGACCAGGCGCCGCCGCGGACCCTACGGGCGGCGACGAGGAGGTTCTCGCGCACGGTCAGCGAGGGGAAGATGCGGCGGCCCTGCGGCACGATGGCGACGCCCTGGCGCACGACCAGCTCCGGCGCCCGCGACCGCAGCGTTTCGCCGAACACGCTCACCGTGCCGCCGCCCACCCGCACGAAGCCCATGACCGCGCCCATGCAGGTGGTCTTGCCGGCGCCGTTGCGGCCCAGCAGCGCGAGCACCCGCCCCTTTCCCAGCGTCAGGCCGACGCGGTGCAGCACGTGGCTGTCGCCATAGAAGGCGTCGACGTCCCGCAGCACCAGCGCGTCAGCCACCGAAATACACCTCGCGCGTGCGGGGGTCCGCCACGACCTCGGCCCGCGTGCCCTCCAGCACGACGGCGCCGAAGTTCAGCAGGGTGACGCGGTCGGCCAGCGCCAAGGCCACGTCCATGTCGTGCTCGATCAGCAGGATTGACACGGTCCGGGGCAGCGCCTCCAGCACGGCGCGCACTGCGACGCGCTCGGCCGCGGACAGGCCGGCCAGCGGCTCGTCTAGCAGCAGCAGGCGCGGCTCCTGCGCCAGCACCATCGCCAGCTCCAGCCGCCGGCGCTCGCCGTAGGAAGTCTCCGACGCGATCCGCCCGCCCTGCTGCTCCAGCCCGACCTGCGCCAGGGCAGCCTCGGCGCGCGCGCGGACGTCCTGCCGCCGGGCGAACGACCCCCAGGGGAGCCAGCCGGTCGATGCCGTGCCGATGGCGGCAAGGGCGACGTTGTGCAGCATCGTCTCGCCAGGGAACAGCGTCAGCACCTGGTAGGTGCGGCCCAGCCCGGCGCGAGGGCGCTGGCGCACCGGCTGCCCGCGCAGCTCGCGCCCGAACACGCGGATCGACCCGGCATCGGCGTGCAGGTCGCCGCAGATCAAGTTGAACAGCGTGGTCTTGCCGGCGCCGTTGGGGCCGATCAGCAGGCAGCGCTCGCCGGGCATGACGGTCAGCGACACGTCGCGGGTCGCCGCCACGCCGCCGAAGCGCTTGCGCAGGCCCTCGACGTGCAGCGCGGGGACTGTCACGCCTTCGCCGGCGCAGGACGCGGCGGCCTTGCGGAGAAGAGCCGGCTGCAGCCCGGCACGAGGCCGCGCGGCATGAACATGACGGTGACGACGAACACCAGACCCAGCAGCGACGACCAGCGGTCCACGTAGGAGCTGATGACCGTCTTCACCACCGTGATCACCGCCGCCCCCGCCACCGGCCCGGCCAGCGTCCCCGCGCCGCCCAGCACCACCATCAGCAGCACCTCGGCCGATTGCTGCAAGGACATGGTCTGCGGGCTGATGAAGCCGTAGTCCCAGATATACAGCAGCCCGGCGAGCGAGCCCCAGAAGCCGGCCATCACGAACGCCACCCATTGCATGTGCCAGACCGGGTGCCCCAGCATCCGCATCCGCCGCGGCTGGTCGCGCGCACCGCGCAGGCACGCCGCGAAGGGGGACCGGGACAACTGCCACAGGCAGGCCAGCGCTGCGAGGAACACGGCCGCGACCAGGTAGTAGAATGGGGTCGGCCGCGTGAGGTCGATGCCGGGCAACACGGGCCGGGGGGCGCGCAAGCCGTTGTCGCCCCCAGTCAGCCACACCCAGCGGTAGGACACGCCCCACACGGCCTGCCCCAGCGCCAGCGTGATCATCATGAAGCCCAGGCCCGTCGCCCGCAGTGCCAGCACCCCGAACCCCGCCGCCAGCAGCGTCCCGCACCCCACTGCGAGCACGGCCGAGGCCGCCACGCCCAAACCTGCATTGCCAAGCAGCCACGCATACACGTAGGCCGGCACGCCGAGATACACGGCATGGCCCAACGAGGACATGCCGCAGTACCCGATCAGGATGTTCAGGCTGAGCGCCAGCACCGCCGCGACCAGAACGTGGGTCGCGATGCCGACGTAGAACGAGCCGGGCAGCACCCAGGGCAGCACGGCCAGCACCGCGACCGTGGCGGTCCCGATGCTCAGCGCGCGCCTCATTGCGCGAGCCTCATCGGGCAACCCGCCCGAACAGGCCCTCGGGCTTGAACACCAGCGCCAGGACCATCGGCAGGAACAGCACGACATAGGCGAAGTCCGGCAGCAGCGCGTTGCCGAAATTGTAGATGAAGCCGACGATGAAGCTGCCCACCAGGGCGCCCCCCAAGCTGCCCACGCCGCCCAGGATCACCACGATCAGCGCCAAGGGCAGCATGTCGGTGTCGAGGCCGGGGTAGGCGGACAGGATGGGGCCGGAGATCACGCCGCCAAACCCGGCCAGCGCCGCGCCCAGGAAGAACACGGCGTTGAACAGCCGTCCCACGCGGATGCCGACGCCGCGCGCCATCTGCCTGTCGTCCACCCCGGCGCGGATGGTGGCGCCCAGCCGCGTGCGGTCCATCAACAGCACCAGCAGCACGGCCACGACCGCCGCGACTGCCAGCACGACGAGCCGGTAGGTCGGAAAGGCATAGCCGGCCAGCCGCAGCGGCCGGCTCAGGGCCAGGGGCGCCCGCAACGGCATGGGATCGCCGCCCCAGGTCGTCAGGCACAGGTCGGCGATGATGAAAGCGATGCCGAGCGTCACGAGCACCTGGCCCTGCTCGTTGCCGGCCAGGCGGCGCAGCAGCACCCGCTCGATAGCCGCACCCAGGAGGCCGACGCCTGCCGCCACCGCCAGCGCCGCCGGGGCGAGGTCCCAGCCGGCGTTCAGCAGCGTGGCGCCGCCATAGGCGCCGAGCATGAACAGCGCGCCGTGCGCCAGGTTCGGCACCCGCAGCAGCCCGAAGATCAGCGAGAAGCCCGATGCCAGCAGAAACAGCAGGCCGCCGAACGCCACGCTGTTCAGGGTCTGGATCAGCCAGAACTGCACGGCGCTACTTGTTCAGGAACCGGGCGGGCGGCGAGTCGCGCGCATAGACGGGCTGCTTGAGGAACTCGGCTGGGTCGTAGGTCCAGAATTGGCTGACGTCGGGGTAGGTCTTGACCACAGCGTTGACGAAGCGGCCGCCCTGCTTCTCGACCTTGCGGACATACACGTTGCCGACGACGTTGCCGTACTGGTCGAACCGCACCGGGCCGCGCGCGGTCTCGGGGAAGCTGCCATCGCGCACCGCTTTCATGAAGGCCTGCTTGTCCTCGATCCTGCCGTCGACCTGGCGCAGCGCCGCATCCATCACCTGGGCCGCGACATAGGTGCCGGCAGCGTAGTAACCGGGATCGGCCTTGTACTCGGCCTGCATCCCCGCCACGAACCTCTTGTTGGATGGGTTGCCGAGCTGCGCGGAATACCAGCTGGCCGAGATCATCCCCACGGCGTCGGCGCCCATCTGCTGCAGCACCGCCTCGTCCACGGCGGTCATGCCGCCCAGGATCGGCGTGGACCCGCCATATTCCTTGAATTGCTTGAAGAAACGGAAGCCGTTCGACCCCGCGAACGACATGAAGATGCCGTCCACCTCCTTCAATTGCGCGACGAAGGTGCCGTAGTCCGGAGCGTTCAGCGGCGGCCACAGCTTCTGCACGATTCGGCCGCCCATGTCTTCGAACACGCGCTGGAACCCGGCGTTCTGTTCCTGGCCATAGGCGATGTCGTCGCCGATGGTGGCCATGGCCTTGTAGCCCAGTTCCTTGCGGGCATAGTCCGCCAGCGGCTGCGCGCATTGCGCGGAGGAGGAGGTCACGCGGCAGAACCACGGGTCCGGATGGCGCTGGGTGATGTCCTCGGCGGCGGCGATGCTGAAGACCGGGATGCCTTTCTCCTTGGTGTAGTCATCGATCGCCAGCGCCTCGAACGCCGCGAGCGGGCCGATGATGGCAGACACGTTGCTGCGCTCCACCAGCTCCTGCGTCTTGGAGCGCGTGTTGGCCGGCACGCCGCCCGTGTCGGCGGTGAACAGCTCGATGGAGCGCCCGGCCATCCGGTTGCCGTTCTCTTTGAGCCAGAGCGCCAGGCCCTGCTCCATCTGGATGCCGCCCGAGGCGAGCGGCCCGGTCTTCACCGTCAGGAGGCCGAGCCGGATGGCACCGAGGGCCTGTGCGCGGGCGCGCCCGGCGAACGGCAAGGCGAGCGCGCTCCCGACCAGCGAGCGCCGGGCGATGGGTGTCATGGCGCCTCCGGGGGGATGATGGGCAGCAGCAGCACCGGTTGCCGCCCAGGCCCGGCATGGAGCGTCGTGCGCCCGGCGAACACGGCGGGCGGGCGGTCGGCCGGGTCGTCGTGCAGGAACGGGCCGCAGCCCCGCAGCACGTTCTTGAAGTTGGACAAGCGCCCGCCCTCCACTGCCGCCTCGTAGTCGCGGCCGCGCACCGTCAGCGCGATCCGGTGGCCCGGCGGCACGACGATGGAGGTGGGCCAGATCTCGATGTCGAGCTGCACGACCTCGCCCGGGGAAAGCAGTTGCTCCTCGGTGTGGGTGTGGTAGGGCCGGTACGGCAGGGTCAGCGCCGGGT
>CAXSEX010000152.1:0-9450 GCA_964236415.1 uncultured Acetobacteraceae bacterium
CGGGCTGGATGGCGGCAGACAGTCCAGTGTTGCGGGGGCCGGCGGTCCTGTTGCGGCGGCCCCGGCCAGAGGACGTGGCGGAGCGGCTCGCCTTGGGAAGAGACCCGGGCGTCATACGGATGTTCGGCGCCGACGCGACCGGCTGGCCACCGCTGACGGAGGCCGGGGCCAGGCGCTGGGTTGAGGGCATCACGGCGCACCCGCATGCTTGGGCGGTGGAGCACGAGGGACGGCTTCTCGGCGAGGTTCGCCTGGACGCGCTGGACCAGAACGACGCCCGTGCCCGGCTCGCAATCGGCCTCTACGATCCCGGCAAGCTCGGGAAGGGGCTGGGCCGGGAGGCCGTCCGCCTCGCGCTGGCGCACGCCTTCGATACGCTCGGCCTGCACCGCGTCAGCCTGCGGGTGGTCGCCTACAACAGGCGGGCGATCCGATGCTACTCGGCCTGCGGCTTCGTCGTGGAAGGGCGCGAGCGCGAAGCCGCCCTGGTCGGCGGCGAGCGGCACGACGACATCATGATGGGCGTCCTCGCCCGCGAGTTCCGGCCCAGCGACGAGCCGGAGGCTGCACCGTGAACATCCTGTCCATCCAGTCCTGGGTCGCCTACGGCCACGTCGGCAACGCCTCGGCCGTGTTCCCGCTGCAGCGGCTGGGCGCCGAGGTTTGGGCGGTGAACACCGTGCAGTTCAGCAACCACACGGGCTACGGCGCCTGGACCGGCCAGGTGTTCACGGGTGCTGCGGTGCGGGACCTGGTGGACGGCATCGCCGCCCGCGGCGTGCTGCCGTTCTGCGGCGCGGTGCTGTCCGGCTACATGGGCGACCCGGGGATCGGCGAGGCCATCCTGGACGCCGTCGCCCGGGTCCGCGCCGCCAACCCGGCCGCGCTGTATTGCTGCGATCCCGTCATCGGCGACCACGGGCGCGGCGTCTTCGTGCGCCCGGGCATCGCCGAGCTGCTGCGCGGTCGCGCCGTGCCTGCCGCCGACATCCTGACCCCCAACCAGTTCGAGCTGGAGCACCTGACCGGCGCGTCCTGCGCCACGCTCGGCGACGCGCTGGCCGCGGTGGCGCGGCTGCGGGCGATGATGGCGCCGGGCGGCCCGCGGACCGTGCTGGTCACCAGCCTGCAAACCGGCGACACGCCGCCGGACATGGTGGACATGCTGGCCGTCGATGCGGAGGGTGCCCACCTGCTGCGCACGCCGCTGCTGCCGTTGTCGGTGAACGGGGCCGGGGACGCGGTTGCCGCCCTGTTCCTGTTCCACCACCTGCGGACCGGCCAGGCGCAGGCGGCGCTTGAGGCGGCCGGCAGCGCGATCCACGGCCTGCTGCGCCGCACCGCCGAGGCCGGCTCCCGCGAGATCCTGACGGTTGCGGCGCAAGACGAGTTCGTCAGCCCCTCTGTATGGTTCCGGGCGCAGCGGGCCTGACCCGGCTGATTTCAAAAACTTCTTCCATGCCTGCCCTCTTGTTGCCGCGATCTGCGCGTAGATGCCGATGCGCGTCGCCGAAGGACGCTCGCCCAGTCACCTTTGTTCGCAGCGGATGGCGTCATGCGTTTCATCAAAATCTATCGGCAGGCTCTTGCCGTCTTGCGGTCCGACAAGCGCTTGGCGGTCATGCTGGGCGTCGCGAACGTCATCGTGGCCGGGCTGCAGTTCCTGGACCCCGTGCTGTTCGGCCGGGTGATCGGCCTGCTGACACGGTCGGACCAGCTTCCGTCGGACCAGCTTTGGTCGCAGTCTGCCACCTTGCTGGGCATATGGTTCGCGGTCGGCGCGTCGGCCATCGGCGCCAACATCGCGACTTCCTTGCATTCCGAGCGCATGGCGCACCACAACCGCCTGCAGGTCATGAACCGCTACTTCAGCCACGTCCTGTCGCTGCCGCTGTCCTTCCACGGCGACATCCACTCCGGGCGCCTGATGAAGGTCATGCTGGGCGGGTCGGACGCGCTGTTCGGGCTTTGGCTCACCTTCTTCAAGGACCAGCTTTCCACCTACGTCGCAGTTGTCGCCCTGCTGCCGTTCACCTTCCTGCTGAATTGGCGCCTCGCCCTGACCCTGGTGGTCCTGGTGGTGGTGTTCGTCGGGCTGACGGTCGCGGTGGTGCGCAAGACGGAGGCCGGGCAGCGCCGGGTCGAGTACTACCACTCGCACCTGGCCGGCACGGCGCAGGACGCGCTGGCCAACGTCATGGTCGTGCAGTCCTTCACGCGGCTCGCCGCGGAGAGCCGGCTGTTCGGCCAGATCATCGACGACGTGATCCGGTACCAGTTCCCCGTGCTGAACTGGTGGGCCGTGGTCAACGTGCTGACCCGCGCCGCCAGCACGCTTGCGGTGATCGCCATTGTGCTGATCGGCACCGTGCTGCACATCCAGGGCAAGGCGACGGTGGGCGAGATCGTGTCCTTCATGGGCTTCGCCACGCTGCTGATCGGCCGCCTGGAGTCGGCGGTGCAGTTTGCGTCCCGCTTGTTCCTCCAGGTGCCGATTCTGGAGGATTTCTTCGGCGTGCTGGACGCGAAGTCCTCCGTTCCGGAGCACCCGCAAGCGGTGGAACTCCTGGCGCCGCGCGGCGAGGTCCGCTTCGACAAGGTGGGCTTTGCCTACCCCGGTGGCCCCAGCATCTTGAGCGACGTGTCCTTCACCGCGCGGCCCGGCACCTCCGTGGCCCTTGTCGGCCAGACCGGCGCCGGCAAATCGACCGCGATGAACCTGCTGCAGCGCCTGTGGGACCCCGTGCACGGCACCATCAAGATCGACGGCCAGGACCTGCGCGACGTGTCGCTCGAAAGCCTGCGAAGCTCCATTGGCGTCGTGTTCCAGGAAAGCATGCTGTTCAACCGCTCGATCCGAGAAAACCTGCGCATCGGCCGGTTCGATGCCACGGACGAGGACATCGAGCGCGCGTGCCGCCAGGCCGATGCGCATGAGTTCATCATCCGACAGCCCCAGGGCTACGACACGGTCGTCGGCGAGCGCGGCGCCACCCTGTCCGGCGGCCAGCGCCAGCGCCTGGCCATCGCCCGCGCGCTGCTGAAGGACCCGCCGATCCTGATCCTGGACGAGGCAACCAGCGCGCTGGACGCCGCGACGGAGGCCCGGGTGTCCCGTGCCATGGCCACGCTGATGAAGGGCCGCACCACCTTCATCATCGCCCACCGGCTCAGCACCGTGCGCGACGCCGATGAAATCCTCGTGTTCGATCAGGGGCGCGTGGTGGAGCGCGGCAGCTTCAACCAGCTCCTGGCGCAGCAGGGCCGCTTCGCCGAGCTGGTCGCCACCCAGCTCAGCCCGGCCATGGCGCACGCCGCGGAGTAGCCTGCCCTTGCGCCGGGACCGGATTGCTGCGGCTGCTAACCCACCGTTTGCAATCTGGCCCGGCAGGCGTGCAGCATCCCGATTTCGGCAAGGGAGGATCGCTATGACGATCGCTGCAATCTTGAAGCACAAAGGCCAGGACGTGGCCCATGTCGCCCCGACCGCGACGGTCGCCGAGGTGGTGGAACAGCTTGCGACCCGGCGCATCGGCGCGGTGGTGGTGATGGACGCCGCGCATCAGCTCCTCGGCATCGTCAGCGAGCGCGACATCGTGGGCAGCCTGGCCGAGCACGGCAGCCGAACCCTGTCGATGACGGCGGCGCAACTGATGACGCGAAACCTGAAAACCGCCACCCAAGCCACGACGGTGGCTCAGGCGACGGAGATGATGACCCACGGGCGGTTCCGCCATCTGCCAGTCATGGACGGCAACCGGATGGTGGGGATCGTCAGCATCGGCGACATCGTGAAGGCCCGGCTCAGCCAGCAGGAGCATGAAATGGACAGCCTGAAGGCCTACGTCGCCGGGGCAGCCTGAGCCTACCGGTTCGCGCCGGGAACCCACTGCACGTCGCCGCCGGGATTAAGTCGGCGGCCGAGCACGAACAGGTGATCCGACAGCCGGTTCAGCAGCCGGATCACCGCCGTGTTCACCTCCTCCTCGCGGGCTAGCCGCACCACGAGGCGCTCGGCCCGGCGCACGACGGTGCGCGCCAGGTGGGCATGGGCGGCAGCCGGGGTGCCACCCGGCAGGATGAAGCTGGTGAGCGCCGGCAAGGCCGCGTTCATCGCCGCGACCTCGGCCTCCAGCCGCAGGTTCGGCGCATCGGTCACGCGCAGGCGCTCACCCGCGGCACCCGGCACGCAAAGGTCGGCGCCCACGTCGAACAGGTCGTTCTGGATGCGGGCCAGCATGGCATCGGCCTCCGCGTCGCCTGCAGTGTGCAGGCGCAACAGGCCGATCACCGCGTTCGCCTCATCGACGGTGCCGTAGGCCTCGACCCGCAGCGCGTCCTTCGGCACGCGGGCGCCGTCGCCCAGCGAGGTTTCCCCGCCGTCGCCGCCGCGGGTCACGACCCGGTCGATTCTGATCATGGCTTGTCTCCCAAAATGAAACGGATGTCGAGCGAGTAGTCAAATGGCACCGGCGTGCCCCGCACTTGCGCCGGGGTGAAACGCCACCGCCGCACAGCGTTGCGCGCGGCACGGTCCAGACTTTCGGCGCCGCTGCTGTTGGCGATCACTACGTCCTGCGGCCGGCCCTGTGCCGAGACGTGGATCAGCAGCGTCACGGTCCCCTGCGCATGTTGCCGCGCTGCCTCAACGGGATAGGCCGGAGGCTGGTTGCGGAACGCGCTGTCCGGGCGGGGCGGGATCACGCCGCGTCCGGTCACGTCCATGCCGTCGCGGGTTTCCTCGGCATCCCCAAGGTTGATGGCGGCAGCGGCCCTTGCGGCGGGGGCAGGGCTGCTGGCCGGCACCGGCATTGGCGTCGGCGCCGCGTCCGCCTCGGGTGGGGCGGGCTGCGGGACTGGCGGCACGCTGGCAGCCTCCGCCTTGGGGGCACTGACCGGCGCGCCCTGGGTGGCGTCGGGCTGCTGCACCAGTTCGACCTCGATGGGCGCCGTTTCCGTCGTGCCGTCAACGCGCCCGGCGGGCCAGGGCAGCAGCGCCGCGATTGCCGCGAGGTGCAGCGCCATCGATGCCGGCAAAACCCAGATCTTCATGACCGCGCCATCACAGGACCAGCACGCCGCTGTGCTTGGCCTTCAGTTCCGGCTCGACGTGGATGGTGATGACCAAGCCCTCGACCTCGGCCTTCAGCGCCGCCTCGATGCGGTCGCAGATCGCGTGCGCCTCCGCCACCCGCATGTCGCCGGGCACCACGAGATGGAATTCGAGGTAGGTCAGCCGCCCCGCGTGCCGCGTGCGCAGGTCGTGCGCTTCGATGGCCCCATCGGCGTGCTGGCCGACCAAGAGGCGGATGCGCTCCACGATCACCCCGGCCGGCGCCGCGTCCATCAGGCCGCCGACGCTGTCCGTCACCAGGCGCACGCCGGACCACAGCACGCTGGCGGCGACCCCCACGGCCAGCGCCGGGTCGAGCCAATGCAGCCCGGTCTGCACCGCCAGCACCAGCCCGGCCGCGATGCCGACCGATGTCACCACGTCCGTCCACAAATGCCGCCCATCGGCCGCCAGCGCCGGCGAGCGGTGCCGCTTGCCGGCCCGCACCAGCACGGTCGCCCAGCCCGCGTTGACGGCGGTGGACAGGGCGTTGATCCCCAACCCGATCCAGGGCTGCTGCAAGGACACCGGCTGGCTCCAGGTTGCCCAGGCATTCTGCAGGATCGACCCAGCGGCGACGATGATCAGCACGCCCTCGATCACCGCGGCGAAGAACTCCACCTTGTCATGCCCGTAAGGATGGTTCGCATCGGGCGGCTGAGCGGCCAGGCGCAGCGCCCCAAAGGCAACCAGGCTGGCCACCACGTTGACCACGCTCTCCAGCGCGTCGGAGAACAGCGCGGCGCTGCCGGTCAGCCACCACGCCGTGGCCTTCATCGCCAGCACGGCGGCGCCGACGAGGATCGTGGTGCCGGCAATGCGCCCCATCTGGTCCAATGCTGCCCCTGCGCCTGTCGCCGGACCGGATTAGCAGGCGGGGGCTACACGGAAAAGTACTTCGCCCGCGGGTTTAGCACGACGATGGCGCTGGTGGATTGCTCCGGATGCAACTGCCACTCGTCTGACAGTGACACGCCGATGCGCTCCGCATCCAGCAGGCGCAGCAACGGCGCCTGATCCTCTAGCTTGGGGCAGGCCGGGTAGCCGAAGGAGTAGCGCGAACCACGGTAATGCTGGGACAGCATGCGCTCGATGTCGCGGTCATCCTCCCCGGCGTAACCCAGCTCGGCCCGGATGCGCTTGTGGGTATGCTCGGCCATCGCCTCGGCCACCTCGACCGACAGGCCGTGCAGGTACAGGTAGTCCTGGTAGCGGTTGTCCTCGAACCACAGCCGCGCCGTGTCGGACGCCTTCTGCCCCACTGTGACGACTTGCAGGCCGATCACGTCGCGCTCTGCGTCATCCACGTCGCGGAAGAAGTCGGCGATGCACTCGCCGTCCTCCTTGGGCTGTCGGGGCAGGGCGAAGCGGCAAAGCTCGGTTTGCCCGTCCTCGTCGAACACGAGGAGGTCGTTGCCCTGGCCGGCCGCCTTCCAGTAGCCGTAGATCGCCTGGGGACGCAGGATGCTGTCCGCCTCGCAGATCGCCAGCATCCGGCGCATCACCGGGCGCAGCTCCTGCTTGGCCCAGCCCAGGAAATCCTCCAGCGTCTTGCCCTGCTTGCGGAAGCCCCATTGGAATTGGTACAGCGACCGCTCGTTGAGGAACGGGATCACGGCCTTTGGCGCCGCCTCGATCATCCGCGCACCCCAGAACGGCGGCGTGGGCGGTGGAACGTCGGCCGTCAGCCGGCGCCGCCGCGCCTGCACCGCCGCGACATCGACCGGGCGGAAGGCGCGCGCATCCGCCTGGCCCAGCGTGCGTTGCGTGTTGCGCGCCTTGCCGGCCCGCTTGGCTTGCACGGCGGCCAGGTAGTCGTCGAAGCCGTTGCCCGTCACCTTGTCCATCAGGCTCAGCCCGTCGAACGCATCCCGGGCATAAGCGACGCGCCCGGAGGCGTAGGCCCGCACGCAGTCATCCTCGACGTAGTTGCGGGTGAGCGCGGCGCCGCCCAGCACGACGGGGATTTCCAGCCCCTGCCGGCCCATCTCCTCCAGGTTCTCCCGCATCACGACCGTGCTTTTCACCAGCAGCCCCGACATGCCGATGGCATGGGCATGGTGCTCCTTCGCGGCGGCGACCATGTCGGCGAGCGGCACCTTGATGCCGAGGTTGACCACCCGGTAACCGTTGTTGGTCAGGATGATGTCGACCAGGTTCTTGCCGATGTCATGCACGTCCCCCTTCACGGTGGCCAGCACGATGGTGCCCTTCTCCTGCCCGGCCATCCGCTCCATGTGCGGCTCCAGGTGGGCAACCGCGGCCTTCATCGTCTCCGCCGATTGCAGCACGAAGGGCAACTGCATCTTGCCCGCGCCGAACAGCTCGCCCACCACCTTCATGCCGTCGAGCAGCACGTTGTTGATGATGTCGAGCGGCGGCAACGTCCGCATCGCCTCGTCCAGCTCCTCCGCCAGCCCTTTGCGGTCGCCGTCCACGATGCGGTCCTTGAGGCGGCCCTCCACCGTGTCGGCCCGGACCTTTTTCGCCACGTCTGCCAGCTTGCGGTCGGCGAACAGCTCAAGCAGCCGTTGCAACGGGTCGTAGCCTTCTCGCCGCCGGTCGAACAGCAGGTCCTCGACAACCTGCACTTCTTCGGGAGCAATCAGGTGCAAGGGCCTGATCTTGCTCACGTGCACGATGGCGCCTGTCATGCCGGCGCGCACGGCGTGGTCGAGGAACACGGAGTTCAGCACGGCGCGCGCCGCCGGGTTGAGGCCGAAGCTGATGTTCGACAGCCCCAGGATGATCTGGATGTCAGGGAAGGCGTCCCGGATCAGCTTGATCCCTTCCAGCGTCCACTGCCCGAGCTTGCGGTCGTCCTCGTTGCCGGTGGCGACGGTGAAGGTGAGGGGGTCGATCAGCAGGTCCGACTGCGGCAGGCCGTGCTTGTCGCAGGCGAACTCGACGAGCCGCCGGGCGATGGCGAGCTTGGCTTCCGGCGTCTTGGCCATGCCGGTTTCGTCGATGGTCAGCGCGATCACCGCGGCGCCGAATTTCTTCGCCAGGACCATCCGGTCGCGTGCCGCGTCCTCGCCGTCCTCGAAGTTGATCGAGTTGATGATCGGCTTGCCGCCGTGCAGCCGCAGCGCCGCTTCCAGCACGGGCGCCTCGGTGCTGTCGATCACGAGCGGTGAGTTCACGCTGCTGGTGAAGCGGGTGATCACCTCGTTCATCTCGGCCACCTCGTCGCGCCCGACGAAGGCGGTGCAGACGTCCAAGCTGTTGGACCCTTCCGCCACTTGCTCGCGCCCGACCGACACGCAGCCGTCCCAGTCACCCTTCTCCTGCAATTCCCGCCATTTCTTGGACCCGTTGGCGTTGCAGCGTTCGCCGATGGAGAAGTAGCTGTTCTCCTGGCGCAGCGCCGTCTGGCCATAAAGGCTGGCAACGCTCGGCACCCAGACCGGCTTGCGCACGACCGGCGCCGGGCGGAAGCCCTCGCCCCGGCGGCGCAGCATGGCGTCCAGCGCCTGGATGTGCGGCGTGTCGGTGCCGCAGCAGCCGCCGATCAGGTTCAGCCCGTCCTCCTGGATGAACCGCTCCATCCAGCTCGCCATCTGCCCGGGGTCGAGCGGGTAGCGTGTCTGCCCATCCACCAGTTCCGGCAGCCCGGCATTGGGCAGCACCGACAACAGGCCGGGCCAGTTGGCCGCGAGCCAGCGCACGTGCTCCGACATTTCCTGCGGCCCCGTGGCGCAGTTCAGCCCGATCAGCGGCACGTCGAGCGCGTGCACCACCGTGGCCGCCGCCGCGATGTCCGGGCCGACCAGCAGCGTGCCGGTGGTTTCCACCGTCACCTGCACGAAGATCGGCGTGTCCGTGCCGGCCTCCGCCCGGGCGATCTTGGCGCCGTTCACCGCGGCCTTGATTTGCAGCGTGTCCTGGCAGGTCTCGATCAGGATCGCATCGACCCCGCCCGCGATCAGGCCACGCGACTGCTCGGCGAGCGCCGCTTCCAACGGGTCATAGGCGATGTTGCCGAGGGTGGGCAGCTTGGTGCCCGGCCCGATGCTGCCGACCACCCAGCGGTGCCGCCCGTCCGAGAAGCCCTCCGCCGCTTCCCGCGCCAGCTCCGCCGCGATCTTGTTGATTTCGTGCGCCCGCTCCTCCAGGCCGAACTCGCCCAGCGTGATGGGCGAGCCGCCGAAGGTGTTGGTTTCCACCATGTCCGCGCCGGCCTCGAAGTAG
Source organism: uncultured Acetobacteraceae bacterium (assembly GCA_964236415.1). Classification (GTDB taxonomy): domain Bacteria; phylum Pseudomonadota; class Alphaproteobacteria; order Acetobacterales; family Acetobacteraceae; genus CAHJXG01. The sequence continues at coordinate 9,305 of CAXSEX010000152.1, forward strand.
CCGCGGTGGATGTCGCGCACCAGGTCCGGGCGGGACAAGTTCAGCACCTCCGTGCAGTTCTCCTGGTTCCAGTAGTCGCGCTCGACATCAAGCGGCAGCGCCTGCACGCGGCTGCCCATGGCGCCGTCGCAGAGCAGCACCCGGTC
>CAXSEX010000153.1:0-9449 GCA_964236415.1 uncultured Acetobacteraceae bacterium
TGCACTCGATGTGCCAGCCCGGCCGGCCGCGGCCCCACGGGCTGTCCCATCCCGGCAGGTCCGGTGCCGAGGGTTTCCACAGCACGAAATCGCCGGGGTCGCGCTTGTAGGGAGCCACTTCCACCCGCGCGCCGGCCAGCAGCTCGTCCGGGCTGCGGCCGGACAGCGCGCCGTATTGGGCGAAGCTCGCCACGGCGAACAGCACATGGCCGTCCGCCGCGTAGGCGTGGCCGCCCGCGATCAGCCGCTCGATCAGCGTGACCATGCCGGCGATGTGCTCGGTGGCGCGCGGCTCGATGTCGGGCGGCAGGTTGCCGAGTGCCGCCATGTCCGCATGGAACCGTGCTGTGGTGCGGGCGGTGACGGCGGCGATTCCTTCCCTGCTCTCGGCGGCGCGGGCGTTGATCTTGTCGTCCACGTCGGTGATGTTGCGCACGTAGGTGACGCGCGGGAACAGGTGCCGCAGCAGCCGGGCCAGCACGTCGAACACCGTCTCGGCACGGGCGTTGCCGATATGCGCCAGGTCATAGACGGTGGGGCCGCAGACATAAAGCCGCACATGCTGAGGATCGAGCGGCACGAAGGCCTCGCGCCGCCGGGTCATGGTGTTGTGCAGCACGAGTTTGGGCATCGGGGGCGTCAATACATCCTGGTGCGATAGGCGTCCTCGGTCCGGCGCTCCGCCTCCTCGACGCTGAGCACCCGGGTTTGCTTGGCGAGGATACGGCCGAGGCTTGGGAACGTCGAGCGTTCCACCTGGGCCGCCGAATCCCAAAGCCGGGCGCGGCGCAACGCCTTGGCGCAATGGAAGAACGCCTCCCCGACTGCGATGACCAGGCCGGTATGCGGCGCCTTGCCGGCGACGCCCAGTCCAGCAAGGACCGTGCCGTCCGTGGACAGGCGGCCGGTGCCGTTCACCCGCAACGTCTCGTCGATGCCGGGCACGAAGAAGATCAGCCCGACGCCCGGCGCTTTCAGGATATTGGCGAAGCTGTCCACGCGGTTGTTGCCGAGCCGGTCGGGCAGCAGCAGCGTGTGGTCGTCCAGCACCTGCACGAAGCCTGGCGGGTCGCCGCGCGGGCTTGCGTCCACCCGGCCCTCCGCATCCGCGGGCGCCAGCACCAGGAAGGGCGACAGGGCGATGAAGGCACGGCAATGCCGGTCGAGCGCCGGCAGCACCTTGCGCTCCGCCATCGGGTTGATGACGCCCATGTGCGCCCGAAGCGCCGCATGGTCCGGAATGCCGTTCATGCCGCCGCCAGCCGCAGCCGCTCCGCCGCCCGGTCCCGGCCCATCAGCGGCAGCAGATCCCGCAGCTCCGGCCCGTGGTCCTCCCCCGTCAACGCCAGGCGCAGCGGCAGGAACAGGCTGCGGCCCTTGCGCCCGGTCGCTGCCTTGAGCGCGTCGATCCATTTGGCCCATACGTCGTTGTCCCAGGGTTCCGTCGGCAGGGTATCACGGGCTGCGCCTAGATACTCGGCCTCGCCCTCGATCAGCGGCGGGATGATGGTGCCCGCCACCACCTCCCACCAGCCGCGCGCCTCGTTCAGCAGGTCGAGGTTGCCGCGCACCGCGAGCCAGAACGCCGTGGTGGCGGAGGGCGGCAGGCGGTCCCGCACCGCGTCGAACGGCAACTCGTGCAGCACCCGGCGGTTCAGCGCCAGCAACTGCCGCCCGTCGAAGCGCGCTGCGGACCGGGACACGCGGGACAGGTCGTAGGTTGCGGCGATCTCGTCCGCGGATTGCGGCGCCGGGTCGTCGGAGGTGCCAAGACGGGCGAGGTAGCCGGCCAGCGCCTGCGGCTCGATCCCGTCGCCGCGCAGGCTGCGCAGCGACAGCGCGCCCGCCCGCTTCGACAGCTTGCCGCCGTCCTGGTCCACCAGCAGCGGCAGGTGGGCGAACCGCAGGCTGGCCGGACGGGCGCCGAGGGCGGCCAAGATGTCGATCTGGATGCCGGTGTTGGTCACGTGGTCCTCGCCGCGCACCACGTGGGTGATCCCGGTCTCGATGTCGTCCACGACGGAGGTGAAGGTGTAGAGCGGCGTGCCGTCGGCGCGGATCAGGATCGGGTCGGAGATGGCGGACAGCTTCACCGTGCGCGGCCCCAGCACCATGTCGCCCCATTCCGCCGGGTAGCCCGACAGCAGGAACCGCCAATGCGGGCGCTTGCCGTTCGCTTCCGCAGCGGCGCGCTGCTCCGGCGTCAGCTTCAGCATGGCGCGGTCGTAGATCGGCGGCTGCTTGCGGCGGACGCGCAGTTCGCGCTTGACGTTCAGCTCCTCCTCGCTTTCGAAGCAGGGGTATAGCCGCCCGGACGCCTTCAGGCGCTCGGCCGCTGCGGCGTACCGGTCCAGCCGGTCCGACTGGCGCAGCATCTCGTCCCAGGCGACGCCGAGCCAGCGCAGGTCGTGGGCGATGGCCTCGGCATACTCCGGGCGGTTGCGCTCGGTGTCGGTGTCGTCGAGCCGCAGCAGGAACTGGCCGCCGTGGCGGCGGGTCAGCAGGTAGTTGGCGAGCGCGATGCGGGCGTTGCCCACATGCAGCAGGCCGGTGGGGCTTGGGGCGAAGCGGACCTTCATGCCGTGCCATGCCCGTCGTCAAGGGCCGGGCCATCATCGTCGTCCTCGTCGTCGTCCGTGACCAGGCGGGGGTCGATGGAGCGCCAGTCGCGGTCGGCCGCCGCGGCGCGTCGGGCCGCGAAGTCGTGCAGTTCGGTCGTGCTGCGCCACCCTTCCCCGCCCGCACCCAGCACCTCGGCATCCTCGCCATAGGCGAACCAGGCGTCGAGCACCGCCTGCGCCTCCATGCCGCGCGCCCGGCACCGCTCGATGCTGTCCCGCACATAGCGCCGGGCGAACAGGTTGGCGTGCTCCAACGACAGGAAGCCCGGCACGTCCTCCACGATGTTGTCCTCGGCGCCGCCTGAAAGGTCCAGGATGCGGACGCGCCAGCCTTCGGGCGGCGCGTCCGTCATGCGACCAGGCCCGTGTAGCCGTTGGTGATGGGATAGCGGCGGTCCCGGCCAAAGGCGCGCGGGGTGATCTTCACGCCGGGCGGGGCCTGGCGCCGCTTGTACTCCGCGCGGTCCAGCATCCGCCACACCCGCAGGATCACCGCCCGGTCATAGCCGCGGGCCACCAGCGCATCGACGGACTGCTCGCCTTCGACCAGGCCTTCCAGGATGGCGTCCAGGTCCTCGTAAGGCGGCAGGGTGTCCTGGTCGGTCTGGTCGTGCTTCAACTCGGCGGAGGGCGGCTTGGTGATGACGCGGTCCGGCATCACCGGGCCGTGCGGTCCGCGCGCGCCCTCGGGCACATGCGCGTTGCGCCAGCGGCACAGCGCGAACACGGTCGTCTTGTAAACGTCCTTCAGCACGGAGTAGCCGCCGCACATGTCGCCGTACAGCGTCGCGTAGCCCACCGACATCTCCGACTTGTTGCCGGTGGTCAGCAGCATGTCGCCGAACTTGTTGGACAGCGCCATGAGGATGAGGCCGCGGGAGCGCGACTGGATGTTCTCCTCCGTGATGTCCGCCTGGCGTCCCTCGAACAGCGGCGCCAGCGCGTCGCCGAAGGCGTGCATGGCCGGGCTGATCGGCACGGTGTCGCAGCGGACGCCGAGCAGCCGCGCGCACTCGGCCGCGTCGTCCAGGCTGTGCTGGCTGGTGTAGGGGCTGGGCAGCATGACGGCGCGGACCTGAGCGGCACCCAGCGCATCGACCGCCACCGCCGCCGACAGGGCGCTGTCGATACCGCCGGACAAGCCGAGCAGCACGCCGGGGAAGCGGTTCTTGCGCACGTAGTCGCCAAGACCCAGCATCATGCAGCGGTAGATCAGCTCCAGCCGGTCCGGCTCCGGCGGCAGGGCTTGCGGCGCGCAGACCAGCGTATCGCCGTCGCGCCGCCACTCGGTCAGCGTCAGCGCCTCGCTGAAATACGGCATCTGCACCGCAAGCGTGCGGTCGGCGTTCAGCACGAAGCTCGCGCCGTCGAACACCAACTCGTCCTGGCCGCACACCTGGCCGAGGAACACGAAGGGCAGCCCGGTTTCCACCACGCGCTCCACGCCCAGCTCCACGCGGCGGGCCTGCTTGCCATCCTCGAACGGCGAGCCGTTGATCGACAGCAGCATCTCCGCGCCGCTTTCGGCCAGGGTCTCGGACACCGCCGGGAGCCAGAAGTCCTCGCACACCATGACGCCCAGGCGGTAGCCGCGAAAGGCGACCGGGCCGGGGCTGGGGCCGGCGTCGAACACGCGCTTGTCGTCGAACACGCCGTAATTCGGCAGTTCGTGCTTCGCCCGGCGCGCAAGCACGCGGCCCTCGTCCAGCACGAAGGCCGCGTTGTACAGCTTGTCGCCATCGCGCCAGGGGCCGCCGACGACCATGCCCGGCCCACCGTCGGCGGTGTCGCGCGCGAGGTCCGCAATCGCCGCCTCGCACAGCTCGACGAAGGACGGCTTGCGCACCAGGTCCTCCGGCGGGTAGCCGCCGATGGAGAACTCCGGCGTCACCACCAAATCCGCGCCCAGCGCCGCCGCGTCGGCCCGGGCGCGCCGGATGCGGGCGAGGTTGGCGGTCACGTCCCCTTCATGCGGGTCGATCTGGGCAAGCGCAATGCGGAGGGTCATGCGGGGGACCTGGGGTTTGTAGGCACGCTGTCAACACGCCGGGCGTCGGCCTGGCGTGCCCGGGCGCGCAGCAGGAACTCGCGCCCGACCTTGACCCGCGCCTGGCCGTCATACTCCACGATGTCGGCGGTGGCGTAGGTCTCGTGCCAGTCGTCCGGGATGAAGCTGCCCGTGCCCACCACGTCGATGGGGGCGCGCGTGTCCGCCATCACCCGGCATTTCGCGACGCCGAACCCGGACGACACCACGATGCGCACCTGCGGGAAACCGGCCTCGTCCAATGCCTCCCGCATCCGCCAGATCGCCGCCGCCGAGACGCCGGTGCCAACCAGGTTCCGCAATTCCTGGTCGCTGCGGTAGCGGCGGATGGCACCGGGCGCGTTGCGCTCCAACGCGGCGTAGCTTTCAGCGGGGTCCAGCCCTTCCAGGTAGCGCCCGCCATGGGTGTCGAGCCGCACCGAAAGCCGCCCGGCGGCGGCAAGCTCCGGGAAGCGGCGGCACACCTCCAGCCCGTCCGTGACCTCCCGCCCGAAGAAATCCGTGAGCACCGTCAGCGCCTCGTCCGGGCAGGTCTCATGGAACATCTCCGCCGCCCGCACCGTGGACCCGGCATAGCCGATCAGCGCGTGCGGCATGGTGCCCAGGCCCCGGTTGCCGCCGAAATACGGCGCGGCCAGGTCGGAGGAGGTGCCGATGAAGCCGTGCGCCCCTTCCCGCTGCGCCGCGGCGCTGCCGACGCTTGCGGCGTAGCCCATCATGTCCTGCATCTCGGCGCCGGCGCAGTGCCGGGCCTCCATCGCGATGAAGCGGGCGCCCGGCAGCGCCATGCACATCTGGTAGGCGTTGTGCGCCGCGACGCAGGCCGCGCCGAGCTTCTGCAGGCAAATCGTCTCGCAGTCCGCCAGCGCGTAGAAGCTGCCGGTGACGTAGACGACCGGCTCGCCGGCGCCGACCCAGGTGCCCTCCGGGTGCGCCTGGTCGAACTCGAACCGGGTGCCGCGCAGCGCTGCCACCTCCGTCAGCCAGTCCAGCATGAGCCGCGGCGCGGAGATCACCGGGCGGCGCAGGAAAAAGGCGTAGGTCACGCGCTTGTCGCCGAACCGGCCGATCACCTCCCGCGTGCGGTTGAAGTAGGCGTCCGTGCGGGCGTTGATGTCGGCGATCACCGGCCGCGAATCCTGCGCCGTCATTGCGCGGCGACCGCCTGGGCGCGGCCGGGTGTCCGGCGGGACTTCAGCTCGGCTGCGACCAGGAAGGCGAGTTCCAACGACTGCTCGGCGTTGAGCCGCGGGTCGCAGAACGTTTCGTAGCGGTTGCCGAGGTCGGCCTCCGTCAGGCGGTGCGCGCCGCCAACGCATTCCGTGACCTCTTGCCCCGTCATCTCCACGTGGACGCCGCCGGCCCAGCTTCCCTCGGCCGCATGGGCGTCGAAGAAGCCGCGGACTTCGGCCAGGATGCTGTCGAAGCTGCGGGTCTTCACCTTGGCCGCCGTGGTGACGGTGTTGCCGTGCATCGGGTCGCACAGCCACACCACGCGGCGCCCGGCGCGATGGACCGCGCGCAGCAAGGGCGGCAGCGCCGCATGGACGCGCCCGGCGCCCATGCGGCTGATCAGGGTGAGGCGCCCAGCTGCGTTCTCCGGGTTCAGCACGTCCATGAGGCGCAGCAGCTCGTCCGGCTGCATCGTCGGGCCGACCTTGAGGCCAATGGGGTTGTGCACGCCGCGCAGGAACTCGACATGGGCACCGTCGATCTGCCGGGTGCGGTCGCCGATCCACAGGAAGTGGGCGGAGCACGCATACGGCGCGCCGGACGTGCTGTCGATCCGGGTCAGCGCCTGCTCATACGGCAGCAGCAGCGCCTCGTGGCTGGTGTAGAACTCCGTTTCCCGCATCTGCGGCGTGTTCAGGCTGCCGACGCCGCAGGCGGACATGAAGGCCAGCGTCTCGTCGATGCGGGACGCGATGTCCCCGTAGCGCGCGGCCAGGGGCGAGCGGGCGGCGAAATCAAGGTTCCAGCGGTGCACCTGGTGCAGGTCGGCATAGCCGCCGCCCGCAAAGGCGCGCAGCAGGTTCAGCGTGCCGGCGGATTGGAAATACCCGGTTTCCATGCGGGCCGGGTCCGGGATGCGGGCGGCTGCGGTGAACTCCGGCCCGTTGACGATGTCGCCGCGGTAGCTCGGCAGGGTCACGCCGTCGACCGTCTCGTCATCCGACGAGCGGGGCTTGGCGAACTGCCCGGCCATGCGCCCCATCTTCACCACCGGCACGCTGGCGCCGAACGTCAGCACCACCGCCATCTGCAGCAGCACGCGGAAGGTGTCGCGGATGACGTTGGCGGTGAAATCGCCGAAGCTTTCGGCGCAGTCGCCGCCCTGCAGCACGAAGGCCTGGCCGTTCGCCGCCTTCGCCAGCGCGTCCCGCAGCCGCCGCGCCTCGCCCGCGAACACCAAGGGCGGGTACTTGGCCAGCCGCGCCTCGGTGGCGGCCAGCGCGCCCTGGTCGGGGTAGGCCGGCCCTTGGAGCACCTGCCGTGCCCGCCAGCTTGCCGGCGTCCAGACCACTTCCGTCATGCTGCCCGTCCTTTCCGCATGAGCCAGCTTACCACCGTCTCGGGCGGACGCCACCCGGCCGCGTCAGTCCGCGGCCTCCTGCACCTTCGCCGCGGGCGCCACGCGGGTCACGGTCCGCAGGGTCACGAACTCCTCGGCGCTGGTCGGGTGGATGCCGATCGTGCGGTCGAAGTCCTGCTTGGTGGCGCCGGCGACCAGCGCCACGCCGATGCCCTGCATCATCTCCGGCACGTCGTCGCCCAGCATGTGCACGCCCATCACCCGCTGGCCCGCCTGGTCCACGACCATCTTCATCATCGTCTTGCGCGGTCGCCCGGACATGATGTGCCGCATGGGGGTGAAGTGCGCGATGTAGATGTCCATCGCGCCGTGCTGCACCGCCTGCTCCTCCGTCATGCCCACGGTGGCGAGCGGCGGGTTGCTGAACACGGCGGTCGCGACGGGATCGAGCGCCCAGGTCCGCGGACGGCCCGGCCCGAACAGGCGGTCCGCCAAGTGGTGCCCTTCCGCAATGGCGACGGGCGTGAGGTTCAGCTTGTTGCTCACGTCCCCAAGCGCGAAGATGTGCGGCTGGCTGGTGGCGTTGTGGGCATCGACGACCACGGCGCCCCGGCTGTCCGTCGCGACGCCCGCGTCCTCCAGGCCGAGGCCCGCGGTCTTCGGCACCCGGCCCACGGCGAAGAACACCAGGTCGGCCTCGATCATGTGGCCGTTGGTCAAGATGACGCGCCGGGCGTCGCCGGCCGCCTCGACCCGGTGCACCGTCTGGGTCGGGTGCAGGCGCACGCCCTGCTCGGTCAAGCCATCCGCCAGCCCCTGCCGCAGGTCGTGATCGAAGCCCCGCAGCGGCAAGGGCTGGCGGAACACGACATCCACCTCGGCGCCCAGGCCGTGGAAGATGTTGGAGAACTCCATGCCGATGTAGCCGCCGCCGACCATCACCACCCGGCGGGGCAAGGCGGGCAGCTCGAATGCGTCGTCGGACACGATGCCGAGGTGCATGCCCTCGACCGGCGGCTGGATCGCCGGCATGCCGCCGGTCGCGATGACGATGCGCTCCGCCGTCACCGTTTGCCCGCCGACCTGCAGCGCGTGCGGCCCGGCAAGCACCGCCCGCGCCTCGTGCCGGGTCACGCCGCTGCCGTCCAGCATGCGGGTGTAGATGCCGTTCAGCCGCAGGATCTCGCGGTCCTTGTGCGCGATCAGCGCGGCCCAGTCGTGCACGCCGGGCGAGGCGTCCCAGCCGAAGCCGCGCGCATCCTCGGCCAGGCGGCCATACTCGGCTGCCTGCGCCATGATCTTCTTCGGCACGCAGCCGACGTTCACGCAGGTGCCGCCCCAGCGGGCTTCCTCCGCGATGCCGACGCGCGCGCCGTGCCCGGCGGCGATGCGGGCGCAACGCACGCCCCCCGACCCGCCGCCGATGACGAACAGGTCATAATCATAGGTGGCCATGGATTAGGTCCCGATCCCGCCGAGGGCGAGGTACTTGATTTCCAAGTAGTCCTCGATCCCGTATTTGCCGCCTTCCCGCCCCAGGCCGCTCGCCTTCACGCCGCCGAACGGCGCCACCTCCGTCGAGATGACGCCCTCGTTGCAGCCGACGATGCCATATTCCAGCGCCTCCGCCACGCGGAAAATGCGGCCCACGTCGCGGGCGTAAAAGTAGGCGGCAAGGCCGAACTCGGTGTCGTTGGCCATCTCGATGGCTTCCGCCTCCGTCGAGAAACGGAACAGCGCCGCCGCCGGGCCGAAGGTTTCCTCGCGGAAGATGTCGGCAGAGCGGGGAACATCGGTCAGGACCGTCGGTTGGAAGAACGTGCCGCCCAACTCGTGCCGCGCGCCGCCCATCGCCACGCGGGCGCCGCGATCCACGGCGTCCTTGATGTGCGCCTCGACCTTCTCGACCGCTTCCGCGTTGATCATCGGGCCTTGGGTGACGCCCTCCTCCATGCCGTTGCCCACCTTGAGCGCGGCGACGGCGGCCTTGAGCCTCTCGGTGAACGCCTCGTACACCCCGTCCTGCACCAAGAGGCGGTTGGCGCACACGCAGGTCTGGCCGGCGTTGCGGAACTTGCTGGCGATGGCGCCCACCACGGCGGCGTCCAGGTCGGCATCGTCGAACACGATGAACGGCGCGTTGCCGCCCAGCTCCATGCTGGCCTTCTTCACCGTGGGCGCGACCTGGGCCAACAGCTTCGCGCCGACCTCCGTGCTGCCGGTGAAGCTCAGCTTCCGCACCTTGGGA
>CAXSEX010000154.1:0-9448 GCA_964236415.1 uncultured Acetobacteraceae bacterium
ACCTCCATGGTTCTAATGTTTTAGAAACTAGGAATCATTTTCGTGAACGTCAAGAAGAACATCAGATGCTTGGGGTCGGTCCGAGGGCGAGCGGGAGCTGTATGTGTGGCGCGGTCCGCTATGTCATCACAGGCCCGCTTCGGGATGTGACCGTCTGCCATTGCATGTTCTGCCAACGGAGCAGCACGTCCGTTGGCGCTTACGCCGCTTGCGCTCCGGAGCATCTGTCCTTGCTGGCGGGACGTCCACGATGGTACAGGTCCTCTCCTACGGCGCGCCGAGGCTTCTGTGCCAAATGTGGCTCACAACTGTTTTGGGAGCCATCGCATGGTCGGCATGTCTCGGTGTCAGCCGGGAGCCTGGATCAGCCAACTGGATTGCGAACCGCTCAACACATCTTTTGCGAGCAGATCGGCGACCATGACCGTCCGCTTGAGACCGAGTTGGAAGGCTCACCGTAGGACTGCCACCCACCGGTCGTCGAAGTTCAAGCTGAGACACGACTCTGCAGCGGACGCCCTGGCCCATCGCGGCTGCTAATGATAGTCACCCGCAACACACAGCTTCCGGTGAACCCCTTGGCCACCCGCGCCCTTGCCATCCCGCTCCGCCGCCGCCTGTTCGCGACCCTGGGGCCGGGCCTCCTCGTGATGCTGGCCGACACCGACGCCGGCAGCATCATCACTGCCGCGCAAAGCGGCGCGCAATGGGGCTACAAGCTGCTGGCCCTGCAAATCCTGCTCATCCCCGTGCTGTTCATCGTGCAGGAACTCACCTTGCGGCTCGGCCTGGTGACCGGGCGCGGCCATGGCGAGCTGATCCGCGTCGCCTTCGGGCGCGGCTGGGCGTGGCTGTCCGTCGGCACCCTCGTGCTCGCCTGCGTCGGCGCCATCGTCACCCAGCTGTCCGGCCTGGCGGGCATCGCCTCCTTGTTCGGCCTGCCGGTGCCGTGGATGATGACGGGCGTCATCGCCTTGCTGCTGCTGATGACCTGGCTCGGCAGCTACCATGTGGTCGAGCGCATCGCCATCGCGCTCGGCCTGTTCGAGCTGGCCTTCGTCGCCGTGGCCTGGCGGGCGCACCCCAGCGTGCCGGAGATCGCGAGCCAGCTTGCCCAAGCGCCGCTCACCGATCCCAAGTACCTCTATTTGGTGGCCGCCAACCTGGGCGCGGTGATCATGCCGTGGATGATCTTCTACCAGCAGTCGGCCGTGCTGGATAAGGGCCTCGGCCCGGCCGACCTGACGCTCGCCCGGTGGGACACCGCGTTCGGCGCCGTCGTCACGCAGGTCATCATGGCCTCCGTGCTGATCGCCGTCGCCGCGACCGTGGGGCAGTCCAACCCGGACACCCCGCTGCGCGACGTGCCGGAGATCGCCCATGCGCTGATCTCCTTCCTCGGCGACGACGTGGGCCGCCTGGTGTTCGCCGCCGGCATGGCGGGCGCGGCGCTGGTTGCCACCATCGTCGTCTGCCTCACCGCCGCCTGGGGCATCGGCGAGGTCGCGGGCTACAAGCGGTCCCTCAAGCACCGCCCGGGGGAGGCGCCCTGGTTCTATGGCATCTTCTCCGCCTGCCTGGTCGCCGGCGGCGTGCTGGTCGCGTCGGGCGTCAACCTGGTCGAACTGTCCGTGGCCGTCGAGGTGATGAACGCGCTGCTGCTGCCGGTGGTGCTGGGCTTCCTCTACATCCTTGCCTTGCGCACCCTGCCCGAGCCGTACCGGCTAAGCGGCGCGTATAAATGGGTGGTTGGGTTCATCGTGCTGGTCACGGCGGGCTTCGGCTTCTATGCCGGGATCGCTGGGGCATTCGGCAGCTGAAGGGGAGGCACCGATGAAGGCCTGGCTCGTGGAGCGGATCACCGAGGCCGGCGAGATGCGCCTCGGGGACTGCCCGGCGCCGCAGCCGGGGCCGCGGGACTACCTGGTGCAGGTGGAGGCGGCGGGGGTGAACTTCCTCGACACCCTCATGCTGCGCGGGCGCTACCAGCGCAAGCCGGCGCTGCCCTTCACGCCGGGCGTGGAGGTCGTGGGCACCATCACGGCGGCCGGCGCCGAGGCCCCGCTCACGCCGGGCGCTGAGCCTCCGCTCACGCCGGGCACCCGGATTTGCGCCAGCGTCGAGACCGGCGCCTTCGCCGAGCAGGCGCTGGTGCCATGGGGCGCCGCCCGCCCGGTGCCGGACGGCGTGCCGGCGGAGACGGCGCTGGTGCTGCTCGGCGTCAACTACCCGACCGGCTTCTACGCCCTGCACAACCGCGTGGGGCTGCAATCCGGGGAAACGGTGCTGGTGCACGCGGCGGCCGGCGGCGTGGGCAGCGCCGCGGTGCAGATCGCCAAGGCCGCGGGCGCCCGGGTGATCGCGACGGCGGGGACGGCAGAGAAGCGCGAGCTGTGCCGCGGCCTTGGCGCGGACGGGGTGATCGACTACGCCGCACCCGATTGGGTGGACCGGCTGCGCGCCGCGACCGGGGGCCTCGGTGCCGACGTGATCTACGATCCCGTGGGCGGCGAGGTCGGCGTGCAAAGCCTGCGCGGGCTGGCCTGGCGCGGGCGCTACCTGGTGATCGGCTTCGCCGCCGGGTCGATCCCGGACCTGCCGGCCAACCGGCTGCTGCTGAAGGACGCCTCGGCCATGGGCGTGTTCTGGGGCGAGGTCTGCAAGCGCGATCCGGCCACGGCGGAACAGGTCGCGGATGCGGTGCTGGCGCTCTACCGCGTGGGCCGGCTGTCGCCGCTGATCGGCGCGCGCTTTCCGTTAAGCGGCGCGCGGGAAGCGCTGGACCGCCTTGCCCGGCGCGAAACCGTCGGCAAGGTCCTTGTCTGCCCGGCCGCGTGAGCGTGGCGGCGGTTTTGACCCGACGGATTCAAGCGAACGGGCAAACCTTCGCAATCGACGAGGCCGGCGAGGGTGACGCGGTGGCGCTCTGCCTGCACGGCTTCCCGGAATGCCGGTATTCTTGGCGGTTCCAGCTTCCGGCGCTGGCCGCGGCGGGCTGGCGGGCGGTCGCCCCGGACCTGCGCGGCTACGGCGACAGCAGCCGGCCAGAGGGTCGCGACGCCTACCGCATGGAGCACCTGGTTGCGGACGCCGCCGCCCTGTTCGACGCCCTCGGCGCGCGCCGCCGCTTGCTGGTCGGGCATGACTGGGGCGCGCTGGTCGCCTGGAGCTTCGCCATCCAGCAGACCCGGCCGCTCGACGCCCTGGTGGTCATGAACGTGCCGCACCCGGCGGTGTTCCGCCGCGTCCTGCGCCACTCCTGGGCGCAGCGCGGGCGGTCCTGGTACGTGGGGTTCTTCCAGCTTCCCTGGCTGCCGGAGGCTTTGCTCACCGCCGGGCGCGCCCGCGCCGTCGCCCGGGCCTTCAGCGGCATGGCGGTCAACAAGGCGGCGTTCCCGCCCGACGTGCTGGAACGCTACCGGCGGAACGCCCTGCGGCCCGGCGCGATGACCGCGATGCTCAACTATTACCGGGCCAACTTCGCCGGCCTGTCGAACGACGCGGCGACCCCGCCCATGGTCAAGGTGCCCACGCTGATGATTTGGGGCGAGGAGGACACGGCGCTCGGGCTGGAGTTGACCGAGGGTTACGGACCCTACGTCGCCGACTTCACGCTCGAACGCCTGCCCGGCGTTTCGCACTGGGTGCAGCAGGAAGCGCCCGACGCGGTGAACGCCCGGCTTCTCGCCTGGCTCGGCCGCCGCGGCCTTGCCGCGGTGAACCGGCCCTAAACCGGCAAGGCGGCCGGGTCGGCGCCGCCCGGCCCCGCGGCCGATTGCATCAGCGTCTGCCCGGTCGGGCAAAGGTCCAGCAGCACGCAGCGCCCGCAGGCGGGGTTGCGGAAGTAGCAGCAACGCTGGCCGTGCAGCATCAGCACCTCGTGGTTGTCGTACACCTGCTGCGCGTCCCAATCGGGCGGCAGCTGCGCGGCGAGGACCCGGTGCGACGGCCCGACCGCCAGGCCCGACGGGATCAGCCCGGTGCGTGCGGCGACCCGGTGATGGTGGCTGTCCACCGGCAGCGCCGGGCGGCGCAGCGTGCTGAAGCTGAGCACCGCGGCGCTGGTTTTCGGTCCGATGCCGGGTAGCCGTTCCAGCCAGGCGCGCGCTTCCTCCACGGACAGGTCGGCCAGGAAATCGAGCGACAGCGCGCCGCGCTCCGCCTGGATCGCGCGCAGGATGGCCTGGATGCGCGGCGCCTTCTGCTCCGGCCAGGTGACGCGGACGATCGCCGCCTGCACCGCCGCCGTGGGTGCCGCGACGACCGCGGCCCAATCGGGGAACTGCTCGCGCAGCGCCTTGAATGCCGCCCCGCTGTCGGCATTGCGCGTGCGGTGGGACAGCAGGGAGCTGACCAGTTCGCTCAATGGGTCGAGCGCGTGGAAATAGGCGATAGGGCAGCCATACTCCCGGCACAGCCGACCGTGAACTTCCAGCGCCTTCTCGGTCGGGTCCATCGCGCGGCAACGCCGGGCGCGCAGGCCAGTTGCCGGCGCTGGCTTGATTGGCATTGGCGGACCGGCCCGCGATGGCCTTAACATCGGGCCTGCCCGATGGAGGGGCATCCCATGAGCGACGTTCGGATCACCATGGATGGCCACGTCGGCATCGCCGAGATCTGCCGCCCGCCGCACAACTACTTCGACCGGCCGCTGATCGCCGCCTTGGCACAGGCCTTCGAGGGGTTCGACGCGGACCCCGCCTGTCGCTGCATCCTGCTGGCCGCGGAGGGCCGGAACTTCTGCGCCGGGGCGGACTTCAGCGCGCCCGCGCGGGACACGGTGGGCGACCGGGATGGCGGGCACCTGTACCAGCAGGCGGTGCGGCTGTTCCGCTGCGAAACCCCGGTCGTGGCCGCGGTGCAGGGTGCTGTGGTCGGCGGCGGGCTGGGGCTGGCGATGGTGGCGGATTTCCGGGTGGCGTCGGCCGAGTCCCGCTTCGCCGCCAATTTCAACCGCCTGGGCTTCCACCCCGGCTTCGGCCTGAGCGTGACGCTGCCCCGCGTGGTGGGCCAGCAGAAGGCGGCGCTGCTGTTCTACACCGGGCGGCGGATCGGCGGCGCGGAGGCGCATGCCATCGGGCTGGTCGACGTGCTGGCGCCGCAGGAGGAACTGCGCCCGGCGGCGCTGGCGCTCGCGGCGGAGATCGCCGGGTCCGCCCCGCTCGCCGTGGCGGCTACGCGCCGGACGCTGCGCCGCGGCCTCGCCGACGCGCTGGAGGCGGTCACCGACCATGAGCTGAGCGAGCAGCAGCAGCACTTCGAGACGGCCGACTTCGCCGAGGGGGTGAAGGCGATGGCGGAGCGGCGGGCGCCGAGGTTCGCCGGGCGCTGAGGCCGAGGGCTGACACCGGGACCGGCGGCGTCTAGCATCCGGGCAGAAGGAACCGGCCGCCGCGACGGCCAGAACAGGAGCAGGGCATGGCGATGTCCATCGAACGGCTGGGTCCGTCGCTGGCGGGGCGGGTCACCGGGCTGGATCTGACCCGGCCGCTCGATCCCGGACAGGTCGCCGCCATCGAGGCCGGCATGGACGAGCACGCGGTCCTGGTGTTCCCGGCGCAGCGGATCACCGACGAGCAGCAGGTGGCCTTCACGCTGAATTTCGGCGCGCTGGAGGAAACCGCCGGCGGCAACGTCACCCCGGCGGCGCAGCGGCGGCTCGCCCCGCAGCTTGCCGACGTGTCCAACCTCGACCAGCACGGCAAGCCGCTGGCCCGCGACGACCGGCGCCGGATGTTCAATCTCGGCAACCAGCTTTGGCATTCCGACAGCTCGTTCCGCGCGACGCCGGCGAAGTACTCGATCCTGTCGGGGCGCGTGGTGTCCACCTCCGGCGGCAACACCGAGTTCGCCGACATGCGGGCCGCCTACGACGCGCTGGCCCCGCGGACCCGGGACGAGGTGGAGGACCTGGTCTGCGAGCACTCGCTGATGTACTCCCGCGGCGCCCTCGGCTTCGACGCGTTTTCCGCGGAGGAGCAGGCGATGTTCGCGCCGGTGCGGCAGCGCCTGGTGCGCACGCATCCGAAGAGCGGGCGCCGGTCGCTGTACTTGTCGTCGCACGCCGGGGGCATCGTGGGGTGGCCGGTGCCGGAAGCGCGCGCCTTTCTGCGCGACCTGGGCGAGCACGCGACGGGGCCGCGGTTCGTTCACGTGCACCGCTGGCAGCCGTTCGACCTGGTGATGTGGGACAACCGGCAGACCATGCACCGCGTCCGCCGCTTCGACGCCGACCAGGTGCGCGACATGCGGCGCACCACCGTCGCCGGGGACGGGCCAACCTTTCGGCAGGCCGCGGCGGCGTAGCGGCGCCGGAGCCTGCCCTCCGGCGAGAACAGCCGCGGCAGCGCCCCATGGATCGAGTTCGGCGCCTCGCCCGGCCCGACCGTGACCGTCATCCACGCCGCGTTGGTTCCCTTGAGGTAGCCTGTCCGGAAGCTGTCGTTGTCCAGCACGGACACGTTGCGGGTGCCCTTGGTGGCGTAGGCCACGGCACGGCAGCCGGGCAACTCTCCTGGAAGACGTTTGTGCCCTGCACGCACCCTATACAACGGCGGGGGCGCCTTTGAACTGCCGGCGCCTGCCGTTGATCCGGGCGCTGTCCTGCGGCAGGCTGGATGCCACCCGCGGAAGGACCTCCGATGCAAGACCTGCTGCCCAAGGCCGAGCGGCTCGGCGCGCTGCTGAAGGCGCGGCGGGAAACGGTCGGCGTCGCCGAAAGCTCGTCGGGCGGGCTGGTGTCCGCGGCCCTGCTGTCGGTGCCGGGCGCCAGCGCCTATTTCCAGGGTGGCGCCGTGGTTTACACGCAGGGCGCCCGGACCACCCTCCTTTCCGTCACGCCGGACCAGATGCAGGGCATCCGGTCAGCCTCCGAGCCTTATGCCCTGCTGCTGGCCCGCACGGTGCGGGAGCGCCTCGGCACCACATGGGGCATCACCGAGACCGGGGCGGCCGGCCCGGCCGGCAACCGCTACGGCGACGCGCCTGGCCATGCCTGCATCGCCGTCAGCGGCCCCGCCGAGCGCGTCGCCACGGTCGAAACCGGGCACGGCAACCGCGTCGCCAACATGCGCGCCTTCGCGCTCGCGCTGCTGGACCTGCTGGCCGAGGCCCTGGAGGCTAAAGCAGGCGGGGTCTGCTGATTGGATGCTGCCTGGTTGCCACTCACCCGATCCACGTTGCGGCGTGCAGTACCCGACCGTATGCCGTCCCGGCTGCGGACCTTTCACCCCTGCGGGGACCGCCCCTCGTTTTGCCCGTATGCGACGTAATGCAGCAGCGGATCGATGCCCGCAGCCTTCACATCGGCATAGGCGGCCAGGTACTTGCCCGTGCTGAACGAGGCCGAAGGGTCTCGCCCCTCCCTCCAGCCGTAGGCCTCGTAGTGCCGCAGCGGGTTGATGTGCGCCGCCGCCACGTCCGGGTTGTGCGCCAGGTAATAGCTTGTGTCGAAGAGCGCGTCGGGATTCAGCCCCTTGCGCCAGCCGACCGTATCGTAGCTGTGGGCAGCCTGCTGAGCTCCGGCCGTGCCGCCCGGGATCAGCGTCGCCCCGAGCTGCTGGTCGTAATAGGCCGCGTTGACCAACGGGTCTGCCGCCGCGGACCCGCCGGCCAGGAAGCTCGCCCGGCCCTCCGCCTGGCCGTACGCCATGAAGTGCTGCAACGGATCGACGCCGGCCGCGGCCACGTCGGGATTGGCGGTCAGGTACTTGGCATCGTCGAACACCAGGCTGGGCTGCCGTCCTTCCTTCCAGCCTTGGGCCTCGAAGTGCAGCAGCGGGTTGACGCCGGCTGCGGCTACGTCGGGGTTCTGCTTCAGGTAGTAGTTCGTGTCGAAATAGGCGCTGGGATCGCGGCCTTCCTTCCAGCCGAAGGACAGGTAATGCAGCAGCGGATCGACGCCCGCCGCGGCCACGTCCGGGTTGCGCTGGAGGTAATACGCCGGGTCGAACAGCGGGTCGCTGCCCTTGAGCGTCACGGATTGCGTGGCCGACACCGTTTCGTGGGTAACGGCATCGGTCACGGCGTAGCGCAGGAGGTCGGCCCCGGCCTGGGCGCCCTCGATGGGGCCGGGCTGGTAAAGGATGGCGCCTCCGGTGTCGATCCGCACGGAGCTTCCGCCGGTGGGGAACGCCGGGTCGCTGATCAGCGCGACCGTCAAGGGGTCGCCCGGCAGCCCGGCGGCGGCGCTGCCGATGGCGACGGTGCCGCCGGTCGCGACCATGGCGGCGGCGGCCGGGGTCAGCGTCAGCGTGCCCGGCAGCAGGGCGGCGTCCGTGTCGATGTTGCCGGAGACGAGGTTGACACCGGTCTGTAGCAGGCGCGTCCCGGCGGTGGTGCCGTCGGACGCGAACAGGCCACGTGCCCCCGACGCCGTGATCCCGTCGAATAGGACTAGGTTGCCCATCGCCATGACAGCATGGGGGCTGAGCGCGGCGGCGCTCGCGCCGGGCACTTGCAGCGCGGCCGTCCCTGCGGCGGTCCCGTCGGTGATCCAGACGCCGCTGACGCCGCGGGCGTCGGTGGCGATGAAAGCGAGGCGCCCCCCGGATAGGGCCGCCATCGGCGCGCCGTAGGAGTTGCCGTAAACACCGGGCAACTCGACCGTGCCGGCGGTGGTGCCGTCCGTAATCCAGATGCCGTACTTGCCACTGGCATCTGCGGCCGTGAAGCCGGCCTTGGACCCGAAGGACAGCAACCCTGCCGGTGCTCCGGAAACGCCGCCCGCAGGGTTCAGGCCGCTGACCGCCAGTTCCTTGGTACCTGTGGTTGTGCCGTCCGACACCCAAAGCAGGTTGTGAAATGACGCATCCATTCCGGCGAACACCAGCTTGCTGCCAAGCGAGGCCATCGACTGAATCAGCAGCCCGAAACGGGTGACGTTGTTGACCGCGATCTTGTTGGTGCCTGCGGTCGTGCCGTCGGAAAGGTAAAGGCCAGTGTTGGTGGTTGATGGAGAGCCGCCGAGCGCGAGATGGCCGGCGAAGGGCGTGAGGTTGCCAGGATAGAACCCCTGCGCGCTTTGGCCGGCAACCGGGACCTCGACCGTGCCGGCCGCCGTGCCGTTGGATGTCCAGAGCGTATAGGCGTCTGCGGCGTCCCGTCCCTGGAAGTAAAGCTTGCCCGCGAAGGCCTTGATGCCTGCGGGCGATAGGCCCTGCGTCGAGATGTTCGCCGGCGTGATCTCGCTCACGGCACCCGACGTGCCGTCAAGCGTGAACAGGTTCGGCTTGCCCGCGGCGTCGAAACCTTGGAAGTACGCCGAGTTGCCGAGAACCGCGAACGACGACGGATAAAGGCCGCTGACGCCGCCAGTCGTGCTGACCTGGTGTGTTCCGGTCGCGGTGCCGTCCGTGACCCAAAGGTTGCCGTGGCCAAGCGGGTCGAGTGAGGTGAAATACAGCCGCGCCCCGGTCATTCATGGACCTCCGTTCCAGGCGCCAGGAAT
>CAXSEX010000155.1:0-9410 GCA_964236415.1 uncultured Acetobacteraceae bacterium
GGACATGACCGCCTTCCGGCAACGCACGGTGTTCACGGGGGTCGGGCCATGATCCGCCTCGGCCTGCTGGCCGCAGCCGCCGGGACGCTGGCCGTCGCCGCGCACGCCGAGACCCGCCACCCGGCGCATGACTATCCCACGGCGACGCGGGCCGACTACGTCATCGGCTGCCTGGCCAGCAACGGCTTCAAGCGGGAGTTCTTGGAGAAGTGCGCCTGCGGCATCGACACCATCGCCGACCTGATGCCGTTCGGGGACTACGAGGAGGCCGAGACGATCCTCAGCATGCAGCGCGGCGGCCTCGGCGACCGCGGCGCCATGTTCCGGGACACCCCGGTCGCCAAGGAGCGCACGGAAGAGCTTAACCGGGCGCAGGCGGAGGTGGCGCTGCAGTGCAAGTAGCCGGTCAGCTCCGCTCGCCAGCCAGCGCGAAGTCCCGGTGGAAGCGCGCCTGGCTGCTGTCCAGCACATCGACCCGCATCGGCCCCGGCCCCTGCGGCACGAAGCCGAAGGTGATCACCGGGTCCTCGCTCAAGGAGATGTCGGCGTCCACGCTGAGCACCAGCGCGTCGCCGTAGCGCACCGTGATGTCCTGGATGTAGCGCGGCGGCACGAACAGGTGGGACACCTGGTCCACCTGCATGCCGTTGTTGTTGGGATGGCTGATCAGCAGGTGCGCCGTCGTCGCCTCCCCCTCGTGCAGCGGCGCTTCGCCGTCGAGGCGCAGGCGCATCTGGCCGAGGCGCGACATGGCAAGCTGCGGGTCCTTGGCCGAGGGCGCGGAGCAGCCGCCCGCCGCCTTCACGTAGCGTTCGGCCGCGTAAAGGCGGCCGTCCTCAGTCTCGGCGACCGCGTGCAGCAAGGTGTACTGGTCCACGCGGATGCGGATCTTGAGGCTGCGCGGGTCGGCCGCTGGGCCGAACTTGAAGGTGCCGGCGAGCGGCGACGGGTTGCCGTCCACCACGACCCAGACCGCCTTCACGCGGCCCGGCCCGGCGCCCCCGCCGGCCGACAGGCTCACGGTGATGGGCACCAGGGCCGCATCCTGGGCGCGGGCGGGCGCTTCGAGCGCGATGATCCCGGCGCCGTCAGCGACCTCCCGCTCCCCGAACACCGCATGCTTCAGGTCGGTCCAGCGGGCGGCGCGCGCTTCCGGGTCTTCCTCCGCCCAGGCCGGCGGTGCCGCCCAAAGTGCCACGCCCAATGCCGCCGCAATCGCCTTCATCCGTCCTGCTCCCTCGCCGTGGCCCGCTTTCCGCTGGCCTATTCCCATTCAAGCTCTTTGAACGCGCTCGTCACGTTGCGGCCGTTGTAGTCGTCGAACAAGGCCCAGCGGCCCCGCTCCGCCCCACCCACCGTCGCCACGGCCCCCTCGATGTCGCCGCCGTGGGCGATGATGGCGCGGATGTCGCGGGCAAGCCCACCCAGGTAGCGTTCCTGCGGCGCTGCGGCGCCGGGCCAGGGGACGACCACCGGCCCATGGCCCGGCACCGCCCGCGTCGCCGGCGCATCCCGCAGCGCCCTCGTTTCCCTCAGCCAGCCCAGGATGCTGCCGTCCAGCGCGGGCACGCGGTCCACGAACAGCAGGTCGCCCAGCCACAGCGTGCCCGTTTCCTCGTCCAGGATCGACAGGTCGTTGTCGGTGTGCGCCGTCGGGTGCGCCCGGAGTTGCAGGCGGCGCCCGCCCAGATCAATCATCCCCACGTCGCTGACGAGCAAATCCGGCTTGGCGTAGTCGCCGGCCTCTTCGATGCCGAGCGCGTCGGCCAGGGCGTTGCGGTAGAACTCGCCGCGCTGCACCAGCATGGCCGCCATCCGGGCGTGCCCCACGAATACCGGCTGGTCCGCCTCGAAGGCGACGGCACCGAACACGTGGTCGGGGTGCAGGTGCGTCATCAGGACGTAGCGGATCGGCAGGTCCGTCCGTTCGCGGATGCTGGCGCGCAGCCGCTCGCCGTCCGCCCGGCTGCCGCCGGGGTCGAGCACAGCGACGGCCTCGGCGCCGATGACGAAACCGATGTTGGCGATGCCGTCCTGGTTCTCGGGCGTCGCTTCCTCGTGCACGCCCTGGCGGACGTGGAGTCCCGGCGCGACCTCGGCCATCAGGAAGGGCTTGGCCGGGGCGGGGGCGGACAGGCCGCGGTCGGGACGCAAGGCGGCGACGGCAGCCAGCAGCAGCGCGTCCCGCCGCCTCACCGGACGAGGGCCGCGGTGCGGATGCGCCGGTACACCAGGGCCGGTGCTGCCCCCTCCGCCACGGCGTCAGCGTCGGCCACGGCATCCGCCATCATGAAGTGGTGGGGCGACAAGGCGCATGCCGGGTCGGTGGCGCCCGCGTCTCCGGTCATGGCCAGCGCCTGGCAGCGGCAGCCGCCCCAATCGACCTCCCGCTGGTCGCAGGACCGGCACGGCTCCGGCATCCAGGACGTGCCGCGATACCGGTTGAAACCGGGGTCGCCCTGCCAGATCGCGCCGAGCGACGCCGTGCGCACCGATGGCCACTGGAAGCCCGGCAGCGTTTCCGCCGCGTGGCACGGCAAGGCCAGCCCGGCCGGCGTGATGTTGATGATCCGCCGCGCCCAGCCGCCCATGCACGCCTTCGGCCGCGCCGCGTAGTAGTCCGGCACCACGTAGTCGATGGTGATGCGCCCGCGCAGCCGCTCGCGGGCTTCCGCCACGGCCTCGTTCGCCCGCTCCAACTGCGCGCGGCTCGGCATCAGGGCGGCGCGGTTGACCAGCGCCCAGCCATAATACTGCACGTGGGCAATCTCGATCCGGCTCGCCCCGATCTCCTCGCCGAGCGCCAGCATCTCCGGCAGGCGCTCCAGGTTCTGCCGGTGCACCACGAAGTTGGCAGTGAGCGGCAGCCCGGCCTCGCGGATCTGCCCCGCCACGACCAGCTTGCGGGCATGGCCGCGGCGGTAGCCGCCGATGCGGTCCGCCTGCGCCGCGTCGGCGTCCTGGAAGCTGAGCTGCACATGGTCCAGCCCGGCCGCCGCCAGCGCCGCGAGCGAGGCCGGGTCCAGCGTCACGCCGGAGGTGATCAGGTTGCTGTACAGCCCGCCTGCCGCGGCGCGCCGCACCAGGTCGAGCAGGTCCTTGCGCGCCGTCGGCTCGCCGCCGGAGAAGTGCACCTGCAAGACGCCAAGCGCCGCCGCCTCGTCCAGCACGCGCAGCCAGGCCGCGGTGTCGAGTTCGGACGCCACCCGCTCCATCTCAAGCGGGTTCGCGCAGTACGGGCATTGCAGGGGGCAGCGGTGCGTCAACTCGGCCAGCAGCGCCAACGGCGGCTCGATGGCCGGAACGGGGGCCGGGCTGGGCGAAACCGGCGACAATGCGTTCATAGCCGGATCGCTCCCTTGACCATCAAATCCTGCAGCATGGCCGCCACGTCCGCCGCGATGGTCTCGCGCGGCGCGTCGAACTTCGCGGCCAAGGCATCGACGATGCCCGGCACAGTCCGGGCGCCGTCAACGAGCTTCAACACTTCGACCGCCGGCTCGTCCAACATGAACAGCCGCTCTGGCGCCAGGACCACCCAGGCGTTTCGCACGGGGTCATGGCGCAGCCGGAAGCCGCGGTTGAAGGCGGGCACGGCGGCCCCCTCCCCTGCCGTCCCGGTCATGCCGAGGGCACGAAGGCGCCCGGCGGCACGCGCCCCGGCTCGACGTAGGCGTAATGCAATGCGTCAAGCTGCGACCACAGCACGTCGCACTTGAAGCGCAGCGCGGCCAAGACTTGCTCCTGCTGCGCCCGGGTGCGGGCGTGCTCGTCCACGTACGCCAGGGCGAAGTCCACGTCCTTCGGCGCCTGCGTCATGCGCGGGGTGAAGTACGCCAGGGTGTCCTCGCTGATGAAATCGTAGTTGGCGAGCATGCCCGACACGCGCTCGGCGATGATGGTGGGGGAGAACATCTCCGTCAGCGAGGACGCGACCGCCTCAAGCACGCTGCGGTCCCGCACGAAAGCCACGTAGGCGTCCACGGCGAAGCGCGTGCCGGGCAGGATGCCCTCGGTCGTCTCGACGTAGGCGGGATCGAGGCCGACGCCCTCCGCCAGCTTGAGCCAGCGCGCCACGCCGCCCAGGCCCGGCCCGGCGCCGTCGTGGTCCTCCAGCCGGCTGCGCCACGCGCGGCGCAGGTCGGCGGTGGGCAGCCGGGCCAGCAGGGTCGCGTCCTTCGCCGGGATGCGGCTTTGGTAGTAGTAGCGGTTGAGCGCCCAGGCCTGCACCTGGGCGCGCGTCAGCCGCCCGTCGTGCAGCATGCGGTGGAACGGGTGGTGGATGTGGTAGCGCTCGTCGCCGATGGCGTTGAGTGCCGCGCGCAGGTCGGACGGGGACAGGAGGCGGTCGCTCACAGGGTCAGCTCCATTCCATCATAGGCCACGTCCCACCCGGCCGCCGCCACCTGCGCCCGTTCCGGCGAGTCCGCCAAAAGGATCGGGTTCGAGTTGTTGATGTGCAGCAGGATGCGCCGCCGCACCTCCAGCCCGGCGAAGGCTTGCAGCGTCCCGTCCGGCCCGGATACGCTCATGTGCCCCATGCGCTGCCCGGTCTTCGGACCCAGCCCGGCGCGGATCATCTCGTCGTCCGTCCACAGCGTGCCGTCGAAGAACACCGCCGCCGCGCCACGAAGACGCTCCGCCAGGCCAGGCACCATGGCGGCGCAGCCGGGCACGTAGAACAAGGTCGTCCGGCCATCGGACACCGCAACGCCCACCGTTTGGTCGGTTTCCTCCAAGGCCGGCGCCGCGCCGGGCTGTTCGAGGTAGAGCGGCACCTTGCCGGGCACGGCGAACAGCGTGACGGTCAACCCGCTCGCGTCGCCGTCCGGCAACGTCACAGGGGTGGGCGTGTCGAGTGCGACAGGCTGCCGCGCGACGATGCCGCGGGCCAGAACCTCGAAAATCGGGTTGTCGTCCAGAACCTGGTGCACCCGGGGCGTGGCCAGGATGCTGAACGGCTGG
The DNA here is from genome assembly GCA_964236415.1 of uncultured Acetobacteraceae bacterium. Taxonomy (GTDB): domain Bacteria; phylum Pseudomonadota; class Alphaproteobacteria; order Acetobacterales; family Acetobacteraceae; genus CAHJXG01. The sequence goes on from CAXSEX010000155.1 coordinate 4,966, forward strand.
CGTTCGCGCAGCGTGAGCAGACCTGCAATGGCGTCCACATCGCCGCCGGTCAACACGACCGCGGCAATCGGCGAGGACCGCAGGCTTTCCTGCGGCTGCAAGGCCGGGATCCGCTCGATCTGCTGCCGTATGTCAGGGGAAGCGTTCAATAGGACCCAATGGCGACCGTCCGCGCTGACGGCGATCGAGGCCTGGGTGCTGGGAAGCGCCGCGGGATCGCCTGCCCGGGCGCGGCGGCAGGACTGGGAGTTGGAATTCCATTGCGGAAATGCGCCACCCGCTGCAGCACCGAGCACGACTACGCGCATGGGATCGTTGAGCGGCGCGTCCCAGCACGCACCCTGGGCCTAGAGTGCGCTCCGCACTGGCCCAGGGTGTTGCTAGACGATGCGCTTACTTCTTCAGGTCAGCGCAAGCGTAGGAATTGATTTCTGCGCCAAGAGCGATCTCGACGATCTTTGGGGTCTTCCAGGCCATCATATCCTCCAATTCTTCGTTGTTAGCCACATTAGCTTTGGTTGAGAGGCATTCCAAGTCAAGAGCCAGCCCTGCGAGTGGATTGCATTTTGCCGCCCCGCAACCCTGTCCAGTCAGCGCCTCACTTCAAAGCGGACGTTATGGACGCTTGCCGGTGCCAGGCCCGGGCGACGTTCCGCTCTCCGATCCCGCCTTCGCTGCGACACCGGGGGCGCCGACGCCAATGGCGCCTTGCCGCAAGCCGGGATCGCTGGACTGCCCCTGGGAGGTGGTCTTCGTGGGATCTTCTTTCTGCGCGGTTGTGCTGGGCACCACGTTTGTTCCGACAGCCGGGCCGGACGTGATCCCGTTCTTCTGCTGTGCCAGAGCTGATGCGCCGAGGGCGAGGGAGGCGATCAGCATGCCTCCCATGACATAAAGAAGCCTTGGCTGCGTCGTCATGAATCTTCCCTTTTCTATTGTTGTTCTAGTCTTGTTGCGCATCCCAGCGATCCAAGGGCGCCTTCCAGCAACGCCCGTCGCTGGGATGTGTTGCATGGTTCCGGCTGACGGGAGAAACCGTCAAGCGCCGGACTGGGACCAGCGGGACGGCCGATGGCCGGCAGGTCACGGGCTGAGACGCTGGCGCCCCAAGGCCAGGTGCTTTGCAGCCGCGCGCATCCCGGGCAGCGCGCTGATCTCCGTCACGAACTTGCGTCGGATGGCGCGGTCGAAGTCGTCGAAGCTTTCCGCCGGCACCAGGAACGCGTTGGGGCCGCCGATCAGGTGGTCCCGATACCAGGCTTCCAGCGTCGCCGCCTCGTCGCCTTCCAGGATCGGCAGGCCGTTGACGGTGACGCCCGCCCCGGCCAGCTCGTCCCGCACGCGGTCCACGACCTCCGGCGGGTTGCAGTTCTCCTGCCCGTCGCCGGACACGTCCACCACGCTGCGCTCGGCCGGCACCGGCAACTGGGTCAGCAGCTTGTCGGCGATGCTGCGCAGGGCCGCCGACATGCAGGTGAAGCCGTTGCTCGCCCGGCGCAGACGGCGCACGCGCGCCGCGAAGCGCCGGACATCCCCGGCGCTGGTCAGCAGCGTCCACGGCAACGACAGCGCCGGGCGGGTGGACCATTGCACCAGCGCGATCAGCATGGACTGGTGCGGCCCCGAAAGGACGCTGGCCTGCACTTCCCGCGCTTCCAGCGCGGCGGCGATGCCGTCCATTTGCAGGGTGAAGCGCGCGGCGTCCACCGACTCCGACACATCGACCGCCAGCACCAGCGCCAGGTCCACCCGCTCCGCCTGCGCCGCCGCCGGGGCGGCCGGCATGGCGAGCAGCAGCAGCCACAGCAGCGTGCGCGCCACGGCTACCGCTCGGCCAGGTCGAGGTTCCGCACGCTGCCCAGCCCGGTCGCCTGATCCAGGCCGGTGACGCCGCGCAGCGACGCCCCGTGCACGTCGGCCCGCGCCAGGGCGGCCCCCGTCAGGTCGGCCCCGTCCAGCCGCGCCCCGGCGAGGTCGGCCCCTTGCAGGTTGGCCCGCGCCAGCCTGGCGCCGCGCAGGTCGGCAAAGGCCAGGCGCACGCCGGACAGGTCCGCCCCTTCCAGGTTGGCCCCGGCCATCCGGCAGCCGCCGAGGTCCGAGCGCAGCGCGGCCAGGAACTGCGTGCGCCCCAGCTCCAAGTGCGCCCCCGCCAGGTTGGCGCCGGTCCAGTCGCCGTTGCCGAGATGGGCCAGCAGATGCGCGCCCGCCATGTTGGCCCCGCGGAACCGGGGCGCCTCCGCCACCGGGTTCTCGCCCAGCAGGGTGGACGCCGCCGGCAGGAACATCCGCGCCCCGGACAGGTCGGCGCCGGAAAAGTCGGCACGGATGATGATGGCCCGGTCCAGGTTGGCCCCGGCCAGGTTGGCACCCGCCAGGTTGGCGCCCGTCAGGTCCGCGCCGAACAGGTTGGCCCCGGCAAGGTTCGCGCCGCTGAGGTCAAGCTCCGCAAGGTCCAGCCGCGACAGGTCCTGGCTGGCCAGGTCCGCCGGGTGCCCGGCGCGCAGCGCCGCGATCACCTGCCGCACCGTCATGGACGCCGCCCTTGCCGGCCCCGGCGCGGCCACGGCGCCCAGCAGCATGGCCGCCAGCGCAAGCGGGATGCGGGTTCGCCGGCGCTCCAGGTGCTTCATCGTGCCAGCCTACACCGGGCGTCCGGCATGGCGCCACAGCGATCTCCGGCGTGGGGGAAGCCGAAGGCCCCCGACAAGCGTTGACGCCGCAACGCCAGGGTCCGGCATCCTGGCGAGCCTGCGCCCTTTTGAAACGGAGCACCCAATGTTCTACGACGTCGCCCACGGCCATGGCCTGCCGCACGACCCGGTGAAGGCGCTGATCGCCCCCCGCCCCATCGGCTGGATCTGCGCCATGAGCGCGGCGGGCGAGACCAACCTTTCGCCCTATTCCTTCTTCAACCAGGTGTCCGACCGGCCGCACATGGTCATGTTCTCCTCGGCCGGGCGCAAGGACGCCATCAGCTTCGTCGAGGAAACCGGCGAGTTCACCTGCTCCATCGTGTCCTGGGAGCAGCGGGACGCGATGAACCGAACCTCCGCGCCGCTGCCGCGCGGGCAGAACGAGTTCGAGCACGCCGGGCTGGAGCCGGAACCCTCGGTGCTGGTCCGCCCGCCCCGGGTCCGCGGCGCCCCGGCGGCGCTGGAATGCCGGCTGGTCAAGACAATGGAGCTTGCGCCGCTCGATGGCAGCGACGCCTTCTACGTCATGGCCATCGGCCAAGTGGTCGGTGTCCACATCGACGACCGGGTGATGCAGGACGGCTACGTGGACACGCTGCGTTTGCAGGTCATCAGCCGCGCCGGCTACCACGACTACTTCCTGGCCGACCACAAGTTCGCCCTGACCCGGCCCACGAAGTAAGGCCCGGGCAGCCTTGCCGCAACGCCTTCCCACCCGGGCCTGTGCCGGCGCATGCTGTCCGGCCATCAGGATCGTCCCACGCCCAAGCGCCGGAGAACGTCATGGTCGGATCTGCCACGCGCGACGCGCCCCGCTCGACGCTCGCCACCGTGCTCCGGGTGACGAGCGGCAACTTCCTGGAGATGTTCGACTTCTTCCTGTTCGGGTTCTACGCGACAGATATCGCCCGCGCGTTCTTCCCGGCCGGCAGCGAGTATGCCTCGCTGATGTTCACCTTCATGACGTTCGGCGCCGGGTTCCTGATGCGTCCGCTCGGCGCGGTCCTGCTCGGCGCCTACGTGGATCGGATCGGGCGGCGCCGAGGCCTGATCGTGACGCTCTCGATCATGGCGTGCGGCACGGTGCTGATCGCCTTCGTGCCGGGCTATGCGGCGATTGGCCTGCTGGCGCCGGTCCTCGTGCTGATCGGGCGGCTGCTGCAGGGCTTCTCCGCCGGCGTCGAGGTGGGCGGCGTTTCCGTTTACCTGGCCGAGATGGCGCCGCCGGGGCGCCGCGGCTTCTTCGTGGCTTGGCAGTCCGGCAGCCAGCAGGTCGCCATCATGGTCGCCGCCGCCGTCGGCTTCGCGGTGAACCGGCTTCTGGCACCCGAAGACGTCGCAGCCTGGGGCTGGCGCGTCCCGTTCTTCATCGGCTGCATGATCATCCCGTTCCTGTTCCACATCCGACGCTCGCTGGAAGAGACGCCGGAGTTCCTGGCCCGCCAGCACCGGCCCTCGCTGCCTGAGACCTTCGCCTCGCTCGGCCGCGATTGGCAGGCCGTGGGCCTCGGCGTGCTGCTGGTGGCGATGACCACGATCTCCTTTTACGCGATCACGGTGTACACCCCGACCTTCGGCAAGAGCGTGCTCAAGCTGTCCGACGCCGACAGCCTCGTCGTCACCTTCTGCGTCGGCCTGTCCAACTTCGTCTGGCTGCCGGTGATGGGAGCGCTGTCGGACCGGATCGGGCGGCGGCCCATCCTGCTGCTGTTCTCCGCCCTCACGCTGCTGACCGCCTACCCGGCGCTGGCC
>CAXSEX010000156.1:0-9375 GCA_964236415.1 uncultured Acetobacteraceae bacterium
CTCCAGTCCCGCGCCATCGGCGAGCACATCTACCACCCGGCCGGCGCGCACGCGCAACTGCGGAACGCCATCATGCGCGGGAAGACGGCGTCCCAATGGCATGACGAGCTCGCCTGGATCTACGGCGGCGACAAGCGGGATGCCGCCGGCGCCCGCGCGGCCGCGTGACGAAAGGGGGACGCGGCGTGACACGATGGAGGGGGGCCGGCGCGCTGCTCGCCGCGCTGCTGCTGGCACCGGGCGCGGCAAGGGCGGAGCTGCCCGCCACGATCACCGTCGGAGTGCTGAACGACATGTCCGGCCCGTATGCCGACCTGTCCGGCAAGGGCTCCGTGCTGGCGGCGCAAATGGCGGCGGAGGACTTCGCCGCGGAGGCTGGGCCGGGAGCGCCGCGGGTGGAGATCCTGTCGGCCGACCACCAGAACAAGGCGGACACCGGCGCCGCCATCGCGCGCGCCTGGGTGGACCGGGACGGCGTGGCGGCCGTGGTGGACGTGCCGAACTCCGCCGTGGCGCTGGCCGTCAACCAGGTCATGCGCGACAAGGACCGCGCGTTCCTGGCCTCCAGCAGCGCGACCTCGGACCTGACCGGGCCGCAATGCGCGCCCACGACCGTGCAGTGGACGTTCGACACCTGGGCGCTCGCGAACGGCACAGCGCGCGCCCTGGTCGCCGCCGGCGCCAAGCGATGGTTCTTCATCGGCTCCGACTACGCGCTCGGCGCGTCCCTGATCCGCGACGCAACTGCCGTCATCAAGGCGCATGGCGGCGCCGTGCTGGGCGACGTGCGGGCGCCGCTCGGCACGGCGGACCTGTCGTCCTACCTGCTACAGGCGCAATCATCCGGCGCCGACGTGATCGGCACGGCCAATGCCGGCGACGACGTGGTAAACACGGTCAAGCAGGCCGCGGAGTTCGGCGTCGGCCACGACGGCAGCCAACGCCTGGCGGGGCTGCTGGTGTTCCTGACCGACGTGCAGGCAATGGGTCTGCCGACCGCGCAGGGCCTGTTGCTGACCGAGGCGTTCTACTGGGACCTGAACGACGCGACCCGGGCCTGGAGCCGGCGCTTCGCGGAGCGCAGCGGCGGGCGGATGCCGACGATGAACCATGCAGGGGTGTATTCCGAGACGCTGGCCTACCTGCGGGCAGCCAAGGCCACTGGCAGCCTTTCCGGCCGGGCCGTTGTTGCACGGATGGGCGCCGGCCCGATCGACGATCCGCTGTTCGGCCCGACCAGCATCCGGCCGGACGGCCGCGCCGTGCACGCGATGTACCTGTTCCAGGTCAAGACGCCGGCCCAGTCGAAAGGGCGCTACGACCTTTACAACGTGGTCGCGACCATCCCGCCAACGGAGGCGTTCCGTCCCATGGCGGATGGCGGCTGTCCGCTGGTCGCCAAGACGCGATAGCCCGCCCCATGGCCTCGCCGCGCACGAAGCCGCGCGGGTGGCGGGATGCCCGGGAAGAGGCGGCGATGGCCAGGCCCGGCGCGGTTGACCTTCCCCACCCGCAACGACCACGCACCCGGCACTTCGCTGCCCTTGCCGCCATGGACGAACGGCCCTGCTTCGCAAACTGAAGGAACATACCCGATGGACCCACGATCCGACCAAGGCCATGGCCACCATCCCATGGCCGTGACCGTCCAAGACGGAGCCGAAACGGGAAACCAGGCCTCAGCGGCCCTCATGGAGGATCTCGTCAGCGCGAACCACATCCTGTTCGACCAGGGCGTGTGCGACGCCTTCGGCCACGTCAGCGTCCGGCACGACAAGCGCCCCGACCGGTTCCTGTTGGCGCGGAACATGGCGCCCGGCTCCGTCACCGCTGACGACATCGTCGAGTTCGACCTCGACGGCCAGCCCGTGAACGCGAACGGCCGCAAGGTTTACCTGGAGCGCTTCATCCATGGCGAACTGTTCCGCCGGCGCCCTGACGTGATGGCGGTGGTGCACAGCCATTCCCATTCCATCGTTCCGCTCAGCGTCGTGAAGGGAGCCAAGCTGCGCGCGCTGTTCCACATGGCCGGGTTCATTGGCCAGGATGCGCCTGTCTTCGAGATCCGCGAGGCAGGCGGCGACGGGACGGACCTGCTGATCAGCGACAACGCGCTCGGCCGCGCGCTTGCCGAGAAGTTCGACGCGGCCGACATCGTGCTGATGCGCGGGCATGGCTCGACCGTGGTGGCGGGGTCCGTCCCGCTGGCGGTTTACCGGGCCGTCTACGCCGAGCTGAACGCGCGCTACCAGCTGCAGGCGTGCCAGCTCGGCGAGGTCACCTTCCTCACCGAGGCGGAGGGCCGCGCCTGCGTCGGCCGGGTCGAGGGCCAGGTCCAGCGTCCGTGGGACCTTTGGAAGCGGCAGTCGGCCGAGCGGCGCGGCGCCTAAGCATCATTCTGCTGAGCGTCAAGGCCGCTGGCCTGCCCACCTCCAGCCCATGCGGAAATCCCCCATGCCCCAGGCCGTCAACGTCACCGACCTCATCGACAGCAGGCCGATCTCGCGGCTGCAACTGCTCGTGTTCGGCCTGTGCGCGCTTGCGGCCCTGCTCGACGGCGCCGACAGCCAGTCGATCGGCATCGCCGGGCCGCTGATTGCCGCGGAGTTCGGGATGGCGATGGGGTCGTTCACGCCTGCCCTTTCTGCCGGCCTGCTCGGCGCAACGGTCGGCGCGTTGACCTTCGGGGCGCTGGGCGACCGGGTCGGCCGCAAGCGCGCGCTGGTCCTGGCCATGCTGTTGCTGTCCGTGTTCACCCTGCTGACCGCATTCGCCGGGTCGTTCCCCGGGCTTCTCGCGATCCGCTTCCTCGGCGGGCTTGGTCTTGGGGGCGCAACGCCATGCTTCATCACCTTGGCGGCCGAGTACACGCCCCGGCGCCGCCGCGCCATGCTCGCCAGCGTGCTTTGGGCCGCCTATCCGCTCGGCGCCAGCCTGGGCGGGGTGGTGAACGCCTACGTCATCCCGGCGCTCGGCTGGCGGGCCGTGTTCTATGTCGGCGGCGGGCTGCCGCTCCTGGTCGCTGCCGCGATGGTCCTGCTGCTGCCGGAATCGCTCGGCTACCTCGTCGCGCGCGGGGAAGCGCCCGCCCGCGCCCGCGCCATTGTCGCCCGGCTCGACAGCAGCCTGGAGGGCACCGAGATGCGGCTGTTCACGACGACGGAGGCTGTGGTCGGCACCGGCGTGAAGCACCTGTTCACGCGGGGCAGGGCGTTGAGCACCATCCTCTTGTGGGCGATCTTCTTCTCCGCGTTCGGAACCACGACGGTCATCGTGCTGCTCACGCCGACGTTGTTCAAGGCCAGCGGACTCTCGCTGTCCACGGCGGCGCTCATGGTCGGGCTGAACAATTTCGTCGGCGTGGCCGGGATGGCCAGCGCAGGCCGCCTGGTTGAGCGGTTCGGCCCGCTCGTCCTGCCTCCTGCCTTCTGGGTCGGCGCAGCCATCCTCGCCCTGCTCGGGTCCGTTGCGGGATCGGCCACGCTGTCGGCAATCTGCATGGCCCTGCTTGGCCTGACCGTGCTCCTGGGCGCATCGGGCGGCATCGCCCTGGCCGCCACGTCCTACCCGACCGCGATCCGCTCGACAGGGGTAGGCTGGGCGATGGGCATGGGCCGCTTCGGGCAGGTTTGCAGCCCCCTCCTGGTTGGCCTCATGCTCCGCTCCGATTGGGGACCTGCCCGAATCCTTGCCGTCATGTCGCTGCTCCCGGTGACGGCTGGCGTGATCTGCCTGGTCAGGACGCTCCACGAACGTCGCATGGCCAGGGTCTTGTCGGCTTGAATGCGCACAGCGGCGATGGGGTACAGCCTTTCTGCCGGAAGCGGCCACTCGCTAGAGCACTGCACCAGACGGGCGACCACTGATGCGGCTCCGCCCCTTTGGGCAGTTTGGCGGCCTGGTTAAGCTCGGTCCTGGTTGTCGTCAGGCCGCCAGTCTCACCACGCCCCTCCCGCTTGCCCCGCAGGCCTCGTCAGGCGTGCGCCCGGCCAAGGTCGAGTGGGGGCGTCGGACGTTGTGGTGGCTGATCCACCGCGAAAGGCCTGTCCGCAGCTCGGAGCCGGTCTCAAAGGCGTGCAAGTGGACGTGCTGGTATTTCAGGCTGCGCCACAGCCGCTCGATGAACACGTCACCCATCCAGCGACCCCGCCCGTCCATGGAGATGCGCGCACCAGCGGCAAGCGGCACGCCGGTGAACCGCGGCGAGGTGAATTGGCTGCCCCGCGCAAATCGCTTCGCGATTTCGCTGGGTCCGCATTGAAGATCTCGGGCTTCCTGGACCGGGCCAAAGCCTCCTCAAGCGCCTCGACGCAGAACTCCACGCCCATGGTGCCCGGCACCATCGCAAAGCGATCCCCCCCCGTAGGCTGGTCGTAGAACTCCGGCCGGCTGACCGACACCAGCTCGCACGGGCGCACCACGGACCGGCTGGGATGCTCCGGCCCGATCACGGAGAAAGCGGGGCTTTGCGCCCTTTGCCGCCTCCGCTCCAGGCTCATCAACCGGGAGGCCCGCGCCACGTCCTGCGCCGCCTCCTCGGCCCGAGAACTCCGCCCAATACCGCTTCCGCTTGCCCGTCATCGGGTCCGTCCTTTCAGACACCAAACCGAGCTTAACCGCCTGTCCGGAAAACGGGTGCCATCTCACTTCCAGCGTCAGGGCAGGGGCAAGCTTCTCACGTCAGCCCACCCTGCGGCGCCACAGGCCACCTCCGTGCAACATGCTGAACGGTGGAACGCGGGGAAACGGAGATCGGGCGGAGGCGGATGGGAATCGAACCCACCGCCCGCTTTCGGCGGGCCGCTGGTTTTGAAGACCAGGGAGGCCACCAGACCTCAATCGCCTCCATCGCACCAAAGTGGCACGGCGGGGGAACGCCCACTACCCTGGATTTCGCAAGCGCCGCGCCAAATGGTCATTCGATGACCATGACGCCTCCTCCCGCCCCCATGGTGCCCACGACCGCCGCCTGGGTGAAGCCGGCCGCGCGCACGTGACCGAGCACCGCGACCACCACTTCCGGCGCCGCGGCGATCAGCAGGCCGCCGCTGGTCTGCGGGTCGCACAGCAGCCCGCGCCGCCAACCCGGCAGGCCGTCCGGCAGCGCCACCTCGGTGCCGTAGCTGGCCCAGTTGCGGGCCGCCGCCCCGGTTGCCACGCCCGCCTGCGCCAACGCCGCGGCGCCCGGCAGTACTGGCACGTCCCCCACGCGCAGCCGCGCCGCCAGCCCGGCGCCGCGGCACATCTCCAGCAGGTGGCCCAGCAGCCCGAACCCGGTCACGTCCGTCATGGCGTGGACGCCGTCCAGCGCCGCCATCTCCCGCCCCACGGCGTTCAACTGCGTCGCCGACGCGATCATGGCGCGGTAGCCGTCTTCCGGCAGCCGCCCTTGCTTCAGCGCGGCGCTGAACACGCCGACGCCCAGCCCCTTGGTCAGCACAAGCGCGTCGCCCTCTCGCGCGCCGCTGTTGCGCCGCACCCGACCGAGATGCACGGTGCCCAGCGCCACCAGCCCGTAGATCGGCTCGGCGCTGTCGATGGAGTGCCCGCCCGCCACCGGGATGCCTGCCGCCCGGCACACCGCGGCGCCGCCGGCCAGGATCTGCCGCACCTGGTCCGTGCCGATCTTGCCCAGCGGCATGCCCAGCAACGCCAGCGCCAGGATCGGCGTCCCGCCCATGGCGTAGATGTCGGACAGCGCGTTGGTCGCGGCGATGCGCCCGAACTCGAAGGGGTCGTCCACCACGGGCGTGAAGAAGTCGGTGGTGGCGACCAGGGCCAGATCGTCCGTCAGGCGGTACACCGCGGCGTCGTCCGCCGTTTCGCTGCCGACCAGCAGGTTTGGGAAAGCCTGGGCCTGCGGCAGCCCGGCCAGCAGCTCCTGCAGCACGGCCGGCGCCAGCTTGCAGCCGCAGCCGCCGCCGTGCGCCAGGGATGTCAGCCGGGTCGTGGTATGGTCCAAGGGTGATCTCCGGGAATAGGAGTAGGGATAGGCATGAATGAACTCGCCGGGGCAAGCCTCCGCGCCCTGCCGCAGGTTCAACGGCTGCTGGAGCTGGGGCAAGGGCACGCGCTGATGGCTCACCCGCACGGCCCCGTGGTGGCGGCGCTGCGTCGGGCCTTGGAGGAAGCGCGGGCGGCGCTGCGCCGGGGCGAGGCCGGGCCGGTGCTGCCGAACACCTTGCTGGACCGCGCCCATGCGCTGCTGCGGGCCGGGCAGGGGCCGGGACTGGGCCGGGTCATCAACGCGACGGGCATCGTCCTGCACACCAACCTGGGCCGCGCGCCGCTGGCGCCCGCGGCGGCGGCGGCGGCCGTGGCGGCGGCCGGCTACTGCAACCTGGAGTTCGACATGGCGACCGGGGAGCGCGGCAGCCGCACCGCGGGGATCGAGCCGCTGCTGCGCGAACTGACCGGGGCGGAGGCCGGGCTTGCGGTGAACAACTGCGCCGCCGCCGTGCTATTGGCGCTGAGCGGGCTGGCGGCGGGGGGCGAGGTCGTGGTGTCCCGCGGCGAGCTGGTGGAGATCGGTGGCGGCTTCCGCATCCCGGACGTGATCCAGGGAGGCGGCGCCCGGCTGGTGGAGGTCGGCACCACCAACAAGACCCGCTTGGGCGACTACGCCCGCGCCATCACCCCGGCGACGCGCATGCTGCTCAAGGTCCACCAGAGCAACTTCCGCATGACTGGCTTCACCGAGGACACCCCGCTGCATGAGCTGGCGGATCTCGCGCGGGCGCGCGGCCTGCTGCTGGTGCACGACCTGGGCAGCGGCGCGCTGACCGACCTGCGCCTCGGGGGCCGCCCGCCGGAGGCCACGGTGCGGGACAGCATCGCAGCCGGCGTGGACGCGGTGGCGTTCAGCGGCGACAAGCTGCTGGGCGGCCCGCAATCCGGCCTGCTGGCGGGGCGGGCCGACACCCTTGACACCCTCCGCCGCCATCCGCTGCTGCGCGCGCTGCGGCTGGACAAGCTGACGCTCGCGGCGCTGGAAGCGACCCTGCGCCTGCACCGAAACGGCGGCACCGTGCCGGCGCTGGCGATGATGGGCCAGGCCCCGGCGGCGTTGCAGGCGCGCGCCGACCGGCTGGCGGCGCTGCTCGGCCCCCAAGCGCGGCCGGAGCCGACCACCGGGTTTGCCGGCGGCGGCACCCTGCCGGACGCGGGCATCCCCAGCATGGGCGTCGCGCTGCGCGTGGACGGGCCGGAGCGGGTGAAGGCGGCGCTGCGCGACGGCCAGCCGCCGGTGATCGCCCGGATCGCGGACGGCCGCGTGCTGCTGGACATGCTCACGGTCGGTGACGACGAGGTGCCGGAGGTCGCGGCGGCGGTGCAGCGGGCGCTTGCGGCATGACGGACGTGGCGGCGCGCGCGGTGGTGGGGGTGATCGGCCACGTGGACCACGGCAAGACCGCGCTGGTCCGCGCCCTCACGGGCATGGAAACCGACCGGTTGGAAGAAGAGAAACGCCGGGGCATCTCCATCGCGCTCGGCTTCGCCTACCTGAACGCCGGCGGCGCGACCATCGACCTGATCGACATGCCCGGCCATGAGCGGTTCGTCCGCACCATGGTGTCCGGCGCCACCGGCATCGACGCGGCGCTTCTGGTGGTGGCGGCGAACGAGGGCATCAAGCCGCAAACGGTTGAGCACCTCGACATCGCGGGCCTGCTGGGCTTGCGGCGCGTCGTGGTGGCGGTCAGCAAGGCGGACCTGGTGACGCCGGAGGAGGCCGGATCGGCGGCGGCGGACGCGGCGGCGCTGGCGCGGGCGGTGGGGATGCAGGTCTGCGCGGCGGTGCTGACCTCCGCCCACACCGGCCAGGGCATGGACGCGCTGCGGGACGCCTTGGCCGCGGTGGTCCCGGCGGAAGCACACGGCCAGGATGACGGCTTCCCCTACCTGCCGGTTGACCGCGTGTTCAGCGTGGCGGGCCATGGCACCGTCGTCACCGGCACCCTGCGCCGCGGGCCGCTGGCGGTGACGGACGAGGTGGCGACGGTGCCGGACGGACGGGCGATCCGGCTGCGCGGCTTGCAGGTGCATGGCGCCCGCACGGCGCGGGGGCTGCCGGGCCAGCGCCTGGCGGTGAACCTGCGGGACGTGCCGCCGGACGGCATCGCCCGCGGCGCGGCGCTCACGGCGCGCGGGCTGCTGCCGCCCTCCGACTGGCTGACGGTCGCGCTGCGCTCGGTGGAGGGCGCGTCCCCCTTGCCGACATTGACGAAACTCACCCTGCTGTTCGGCACGGACGAGGTGGAAGCGCGGCTGCGCCTGCTGGACTGCGACGAGTTGCCACCGGGCGGCACGGCGCTGGCGCAGTTGCGCTGCGCCGCGCCGGTGTCCTTGCCGGCGCGGGAGCGGTTCATCCTGCGCCGCATCTCGCCGCCGCTCACGGTGGCGGGCGGACGGGTGATCGATCCGGCGGCGTCCCGCCTGCGCCGCTTTGCCCCGCGCACCCTGGCGCGTCTGGCCACCCTCGCCGATGCCGACCCGGCGGGGATCGTGGCGGCGGAAGCGGCAGCGGCCGGTGCCGCCGGGGTGCCCCTGCAGCGCCTGGCGCAACTGGCGGGCGTGGCGGAAGCGCGGGCTGCGGCCCTGCTGCCGGCGCTGCCGGCCGTGCTGGGGCGCAGCCGCGTCGCGGTCATGGAGCGCGAATGGGAGCGGGTGCTGGCCGCCATCCCCGGCGCCCTGGCGGGGCGGGACGCGGAGACTCCGCCGGACCGCCTGGCGGCGCTGCTGCCCTGGGCCGGCCGCGCCGTGCTGGATGACGCCGCGTCCGAGCTGGTGCGCCGCGGCGCCCTGGTCCGCGCCGGCGGCGGCGTGCGCCTTCCTGCGCCGAACCGGGACCGCGCCCGCGCGGACGAGGAAGCCGCGGGCGCCGCGCGCATGGCCGACACGCTGCGCCGCGCCGGCCTCAGCCCGCCCGACATCTGGGTGGTGGTGCCCGACCCCCGGGCCAAGCGCCTGGCCGACCGGCTGATCCGTGAGGGCGTGGTGGTCCGCGCGGTGGACAAGGTGCAGAAGCGCGAGCTGCTGTTCCACCAGGATGCCGTCGATCTGGCGAAACGGCGCCTGCGCCCGCTGCTTGGCGGCGCCGGGCTGGCGGCCGGGGAAGCGGGCAGGGCGCTCGGCATTTCCCGCAAGTACTGCGTGCCCCTGCTGGAGCACCTGGACGCCATACGCTTCACCCGCCGGATCGCGGACCGGCGGGTGCTGGCGGCGTCGGACTGAGCGGCGGCTGATACGGGCGGCTTGGTTGACTGACCGTCATCCGCCGATGGGTTGCACCCATCCTACGGCATGGGCTGCGTAGGATGGATGCAACCCATCGGCAACCTCACTCAGGTCGATCAATGGTGCCGCCCGTATAAG
>CAXSEX010000157.1:0-9356 GCA_964236415.1 uncultured Acetobacteraceae bacterium
ACCACGCGCTTCACGTCCTGCGCCCGGTCGCGGTGCATCGCCAGCACGGCGTCGCCCGTGACCACCACCACGGCATCCTGCAGGCCCACCACCGCCGTCAGCACGCCGTCGCTGCGGACGTAGCAGTTGTCCGCCCCTTCCAGCAGCACGTCGCCCACGGTGGCGTTGCCGGCGCCGTCCTTGGCCGACTGCTCCCACAGCGCGTCCCAGCTCCCCACGTCGGACCAGCCGAGGTCGGCCGGCACCACGGCCGCCATCGTCGTCCGCTCGGCCACCGCGTAGTCCAGGCTGATGTTCGGGCAGGCGGCAAAGGCGGCGGAGTCGAGCCGGGTGAAATCAAGGTCGCGCACCCGGGCCTCGACCGCACGGCGCACGGCGGCCAGCACGTCGGGGGCAAAGCGCTCCATCTCCGCCAGCAGGGTCGCCGCGGTGAACACGAACATGCCGGAATTCCAAAGATAGCCGCCCGACTCCACAAGCTGCGCCGCCATGGCCGCGTCGGGCTTCTCCACGAAGCGAGCCAAGGCGTGCACGCCGGGCGCATCGGCCAGCTCCGGCCCGACCTCGATGTAGCCGTAGGCCGTCTCCGCGCGGCGCGGCTGCATGCCGAACGTCACGACGCGCCCGGCGCGGGCGGCGACGGCGGCGCGGCCCAGCGCGGCATACAGCGCGTCCATCCGCTGGATGGCATGGTCGGCCGGCATCATCCACAGCATGGCATCCGGGTCCGCCTCCGACGCCAGCAGCGCCGCCGTGGTGATCGCCGGCGCGGAATTGCGGCCGACCGGCTCCAAGACGATCTCGGCATCGGAAATGCCGATGGCGTGCAGCTGCTCGGCGATCAGGAAGCGGTGCTCGTGGTTGCAGACGACGATCGGCGGCGCGAAACCCGGCCCCATGCCGCGCCGCGCCGTGTCCTGCAGCATGGTGCGGTCGGACACCAGCGGCCAAAGCTGCTTCGGGAAGCTTTCGCGCGACACCGGCCACAGCCGGGTGCCGGTGCCGCCGGACAGGATCACGGGAACGATGCTGGCGCCCGGCGAAGGGGCCGACGGGGCGGGAAGCGCGGTCATGAGGGCCTTGGGTGCAGGGGCGGGGGCGCGGCGGTGTCCGTGCGTTACCCGTATAGTCGGGCCGCGCCGCTGTCCAGTTGCCGCGGGGGGCATGCGTCCCGCATGATGCGGCGTCTCAGCCGCAAGGGGTTCCATGAAGGTCTGTGTGTTTGGCGCCGGCGCGATCGGCACGCACGTCGCAGGGCGGCTGGCGAAGGGCGGCGCCGCGGTGTCCGTGGTCGCCCGCGGCCGGCAGCTTGCGGCCATCAGAGCGAACGGGGTGCGGGTGCACGCGGCGGACGGCGAGATCCAGGCCCGCGTGGCCGCAAGCGCCGACGCGCAGGGGTTGGGGCGCCAGGATGTCGTGGTCGTCACGGTGAAGGCGCCGTCGTTGCCCTCCGTCGCCGCAGGGATCGGCCCGCTGCTGGGTCCGGAAACCTCCGTCGCCTTCGTGATGAACGGCATCCCGTGGTGGTACTTCCACGGAACGGGGGGCGCCGAGGAGGGCCGGCGCCTGCACAAGCTCGATCCCGACGGCGCGCTGCAAGAGGCCGTGCACCCGGCTCGGGTGATCGGCGGCGTGGTGTATTCCGCCTGCACGATCACCGAGCCGGGCGTGGTGCACGTCGAGAACCAGCGCAGCCGGATCGTGCTCGGGGCGCCGGACGGCCAACCGTCCGAGCGCACGGAGGCGCTGGCCGCCATCCTGCGCACCGGCGGCCTGGCCGTCGACGTGACCAGCCGCATCCGCGACGCGGTTTGGGCCAAGCTGCTGTTGAATCTCGGCAGCGGCCCGCTCGCGGTGCTGACCGGCTGCGTCCCGGCCCAGCTTTTCGCGGAGGACGCCTGCCGCGACGCGACCCGGCGCATCCTGGCGGAGGGTGCCGCCATCGCCGCGGCCATGGGCTGTCCCATCGAGCCGAACGCCGAGGGCCAGATCGCCAATGGCGCGAAGTCGCACCACAAGCCGAGCATCCTGCAGGACCTGGAAGGGAGCCGGCCCATGGAGATCGACGCACTGTATGGCGTGCCGCTCGACTTCGCGCGCGCCCACGGCGTGCCGACTCCGACATTGGACCTGCTGGCCGCCCTGGTGCGGGCGCAGGCGCGGCAGGCCGGGCTGTATTCCGGCTAAACCAATGTCGCCCTGACTGGAAACGCGGCATCGGCGATAGCGGCCTAGGCCGGCGCCTGGCCCAGCACCCAGCCTTCCCAACGCCGTATCCAGGGATCGTCGGGCGCCGCGTCGGGCCGTCCCCCCGCCAGCACCTGCAGCACGCACAGCAAGCCCAGCACGCAATCCATGCGGTCCTCGCCGGCCGCGTCGGGGCCGAAGCCTTGCGTCATCAGGCGGTCGAGCGCCGGGTCCGGCGTGGCGGACAGCTTGGCCATGGACATCCGCAGGGCCGGCACCAGCGCCAGGCGGTCGGCGTGGCGCCGCTTGCTGCCGCCCATGCGCAGGCCGAGCTGCCGCATGGCTTCCGCAGGGTAGGTTTCCGCCAGCACGATCCTGCCACCGGACAGGAGCGGCAGCAGCGCGCCGTCGAACGGCCAAAGCGCCGGCGGCTGCGGCCCGGCCAGCGCCGGCAGCAGCAAGTCGCGCCAGGCGGCAATGGCCGCCTTGCCGGTTTGGTTGGCGCCAAGCGTCCAGAACAGCGGCGCGCCCGCCGGGCGGTGCGGCGTCGCGGCGTCGCAGGCCCGCGACAAGCCCGCCGCGCTGTCCAGCCCCAGCGCCTGCGCGTGCGACAGACGGGTCATGCCGCGCACGCCGCGCATGGGATAGAACGGCCGCGCCGGCCCGACCTCGTCGAGCGTGCCGCACACCGAAAGAAAGCCCGGCCGGTCCACCAGCCCACGCAGGAAAGCCGGGAAGCCCGGGGGAGGGGGCGCGTCCGGGCCGGTGCCCAGATGCCGGGCGACGTAGGCCCGCGGCAGGCCGATCGGGAAATCGACGCCCAACGCAACCGGCGCACCCCGGGCCTGGGCGCGGAGCCGCGCAAGCAGCGTTGAAACCTCGCCCACCGGCTCCGCCCGCAGCGCCCAGCCCGCGGCAATCGGCAGCGCGAACGCCATCCATCGCTTGCTGGGATCGACGCTCCAATCCGCGTGGGCGGCAATCCCCGCGGCGCTTGGCCTCAAGGCATCTGAACCTGGGGGCGTTTGGCGTCAGAGCGGCTTGTGCGCGCGGTCCAGCAGACGCGAGATCAGGCCGGGCTTCTTCTTCGGCGCTGGCGGCGCGGCGGCCTTGACCTCGGCGGCGGCGCGCTTCTGCTTCGCGTCCAGCCAGCTTTCCAGCGACTTGCCTGCCTTCGTGGCCCGCTTCTGCTCATAAGCGCGCTGCGCCGGCGTCAGGGTTTTGGGATCAGCCATCGCGGTCTCCTTCCCTGAGTGTGGCAGCGCCGCGCGCAGGCTTCAAGGGATCAGGCGTCAAGAGGCCCTTTGGCGACCGGCGCCGCTGGGATGGAGCGCGGCACGGGCCATATGGGCTTCCGGCGATGGCAAGGGAGGGCGGCATGGCGGCGCGGGTGAAGGCGAAGCTGTGGGTGCAGATGGCGCTCCGCATGGGCGACGTGGACGGGCGGCCCGGCGCCGTGCTGCGCAGCGGCGACCCGGACGCCGGCGGCGTCCTGGTCGTGCTGCGCGGGCGGGAAGGCCTGTGCGTGCTGTCGCAGGTCCGGGCGGGGGAGGGCGATGTCGCCTGGATGCGGGCCACTGGGCCGGGACAGGTGGCCCAGGACCAGGCCGACGCCTACGTGGCCCGGCAGGTCGGCCGCGATCCCGACCTGTGGGTGCTGGAATTCGAGGCGCCGGACCTCCTGCCGCCGTTCGAGGCGCGCATCATCTAGAAAAACCAACAGGTTGAAACGATTACAGTTTGTGCCGCGAGGTTGTCACGCCGATGTGTGGTATATCTGCTCAGCCCTATGTGGCTTTTCAGATACAACCCTTGTGAAAGTGCCGAACGCCTTATCGCACTGGCGTTCATCGGTGTTATGGTATGCGTACCGAGAGGCGGGGGAACAATCCCGCAGGCCCCCGGATGCGTTGAACGCGCAGTTTGTAATTGAGGAGAATAAAGTATGAAGCTCCGCAGCGCGCTACTGGCCGCGACCGTCCTGGCCGCCCCCATAGCTGCAAAGGCCGAGGCGATCAGCGGCCTGTATATCGGCGCTGGCGCCGGCGCCAACTTCCTGCAAGACGAGAAGGTCAAGTCCGTCGGCTTTCCGCAGGCTGGCATCCCGCGGACCAACCTGAACGTGAACGGCTCGGGCGACACGAAGATTAAGACCGACACGGGCTTCGTCGGCCTGTTCAGCATCGGCTACGGTTTCGGCAACGGCCTGCGGGTCGAGGTCGAGGGCAACTACCGCAGCAACAAGTTCAGCGGCATCAAGGGCGGCGGGCTGCAAGGCTTCAGCAGCGCCGGCGGCGACGAGCGGAAGTATGGCGGGATGGTCAACGTCCTGTACGACTTCGACCCGAACGTGCTCGGCTTTGCCAACGTTTTCGGCTATCTCCCGTTCCCGGTGTCCCCGTATATCGGCGTCGGCGCCGGCTATGCCTGGGCGCAGGACCAGAACGTGCGCCTCACGGGCTTCTCGGGTCCGACCGCAGGCTTCCCGGGCGGCTTCCGCGAGCTGGCCCGCACCAACCAGGGCCAGGGCAACTTCGCCTACCAGGGCATCGCCGGCGTGGCGGTCCCAATCCCGTCGGTGCCGGGCCTGGCCATCACGGGCGAGTACCGCTTCTTCGGGATGTATGGCGACCGCGACTACAACTACCAGTACTTCGCGCCGAACGTCGCGACGCGGGCCGTGGTCCGGTTCAACGAGGAGTACAACCACAGCGTCATGCTGGGCATCCGCTACGCCTTCAACGCCGCCCCGCCGCCCCCGCCGCCCGCGCCGACTCCCGCCCCAGTGGCGCAAGCCGCGCGCACCTACCTGGTGTTCTTCGATTGGGACCGCGCGGACCTGACGGACCGTGCGCGCCAGATCATCGCGGAGGCCGCGCAGGCCACCACCCGCGTGCAGGTCACCCGCATCGAGGTGTCCGGCTACACGGACACCTCCGGCACGGCTCGCTACAACCAGGGCCTGTCGGTCCGCCGGGCGCAGAACGTCGCGTCCGAACTCGTGCGCCTCGGCGTGCCGCGGCAGGCCATCACGGTGCAGGGCTTCGGCGAAACCCGTCTCTTGGTGCCGACCGCGAACGGCGTGCGCGAGCCGCAGAACCGCCGCGTCGAGATCGTGCTGCGCTGACCGGCACGACCGCTTGCTGACAGGCTGCACGAGGGGGGGGGCCGGTCCGCGCATGGGCCGGCCCTCGCCGTTTCCGGAGACTTCACTGATGCGCCTGACCCTGCTGGCCGCCACATTGCTCGCCACGTCGGCCTTCCATGGCGCGGCACGCGCCCAGCCGGTCAGCGGCCTCTACATCGGCGCGGGCGGCGGCGGGAACTTCATGCAGGACGAGCGCAACACGAGCATTCGCTTTCCAAACGGCGCCACCATCCCGTCAGGTGCGCGCGTCGACTTTGACGCGGGCGTGGTGGCGGTGGGCAGCTTGGGCTACGGTTTCGGCAACGGCGTCCGCGTCGAGCTGGAAGGGAACTACCGCTACAACCGACCCAGCTCGTTCCGTAACGTTGGACAGGTCGCCACGTCGGTTGGCGGGCGGGAGCAAAAATACGGGCCGATGGCCAACGTGCTGTTCGATCTCGATGTCGGCAGTCCCTACGTATTTCCTTACATCGGTGCCGGGGCAGGATATTCCTACGTGGCGCGGCGTTTGCAGGTGGCCAGCACGGACGGAACCATCAACAGCCAGGGCGGCACCGATAACAGCTTCGCCTATCAGGCGATTGCTGGCCTGTCCTTCCCGATACCGCCCGTGGTCGGCCTGTCGTTGACGGCCGAGTACCGCTACTACGCGCTGGCCGGCGAGCGGGAATACGGCCGCACCTTCGCAGGACCCGGCGGCGCGTCCAGCGCCCAGGTCCGCACGACGGACAACTACAACCACAGCCTGCTGCTCGGGCTGCGCTACGCCTTCAATGTCCCCCCGCCGCCACCGCCCCCCGCTCCGGCGCCGGCTGAGGCCGCCCCCCAGGCGGCGCGCACTTACCTGGTGTTCTTCGACTGGGACCGTGCCGACCTGACTGGCCGCGCCCGGCAGATCGTCGCGGAGGCCGTGAGCGCCGCCACCCGCGTGCAGGTGACGCGGATCGAGGTCGCTGGCCATGCCGACCGGTCCGGGAGCGAACGCTACAACATGGGCCTGTCGATCCGCCGGGCGCAGGCGGTGGCGGACGAACTGGTGCGCGACGGCGTGCCGCGCGGGTCGATCACGACCCAAGGCTTCGGCGAGAGCCAGCCTTTGGTGCCGACCGCCAACGGCGTGCGCGAGCCGCACAACCGCCGGGTCGAGATCGTTCTGCGTTAGCCGAAGGGCCGCGGCCCGGTCAGGACCGGCGGCGTGCCCGCGACGAGCGTGCGGCCGGCGCGGGTTCTGCCGTGCATTCGGGCGTGACAACCGGCTGCAAGATCGACTTGCCCGCGGCGAAGTCCGTCAGCTCGGCGCCGCTGCGCAAGGCCATCACCTCGTCGAACGTGCCCATGTTGTAATGGCAGAACAGGCTGCCCTGGCTCAGCCCGGTCCGCGACTGGACGTTGGCAAGCTGGGTGACGTAGTCGTCCTGTTGCTGGCGCGCTTGGCGGCCATGCGCGTGGCTGAAGAAGCTGCTCAGCGCCTTATCCTGTGACGCCAGCTCAGGGCGGTATTTGGTGATGAATGCGTTGTACTTCTCGTCGGCGCTGCACGTCAACGCGGTCACCATCAGCTTTGTTTTCAGCGCCGTCACGTCAAACGCAGGGTAGTCGCCCGGTCGCACGCATTGCGCCGTGGCGATGTTGCTGGTCAACCCAAGGGCAAGCAGCCCGGACACAAGCATGCGCATGAACGACAACCTCCTCGATCTTCGGAATGCGGACGCGCCGCGTGCAACGGCCGCATCGCACGACAACCGAGGTAAACCGCCTCTTGCCCGGAAGCGCAACAAGCATCTGCAGCGGTGCTCCCGGGCGCGGCATCTGTTGCCAAAATGACGCAATCACCGTCTCTGGGTGGCGGCGTCACGACGGAGGCACGCAGGTTGCGGTCAGGCACGCTCTGTGCATAACAGGCGTGTCACAAACAGCGTGAGCCGCCTGCCCGAGCGCACCCGAAGTTGCAGCCCTGCTGAAATCACCAGCACCGCCACCATCGAAGCCGTTTGCCACGAAAGCCCGACCGCCCAATGCAGCCGAACAGCGCCACCCCGTTCTCTTCCTACGATCCTGGCGCCTATTATTGCGAACTCACGGCCCGCGACGGCGACGGCGGCTCGGCGGGGCTGGTGCGGGATCGGATCAGCGCGATCGGCCTTGATGCCCTGCGCCAGCGGGCGCGGGCGGCGGAGCGCGACCTGTTCAACCTCGGCATCACCTTCACGGTGTATTCCGAGTCCAGCGCCATCGACCGCATCCTGCCGTTCGACTGCGTGCCCCGCATCATCGCCGCCAGCGAGTGGGCCGTGCTGGAGCGCGGCGTGGCCCAGCGGGTCCGTGCGCTCAACCTGTTCCTGGCCGACATCTACAACACGCGGCACATCACCCGCGACGGCGTGATCCCGGCCCAGCTTGTCTATGGCAACTCCAACTACCGCCCGGAGATGGAGGGCTTTCCCGTCCGGTTCGGCACCTACGTACACATCTGCGGCATCGACCTCGTGCGCGACGAGCACGGCCGCTTCGCCGTGCTGGAGGACAACGCCCGCACGCCGTCCGGGGTGTCTTACGTCATCGAGAACCGGCACCTGATGCTGCGCGCCTTCCCGGACCTCGTGGCCGGCATGAAGCTGCGCCCGGTCGATGACTACGGCCGCCGGCTGCGCAACGCCATGGACGAGATCGCGCCGGAGGCCATCGACAACCCGCAGGTCGTGCTGCTGTCGCCCGGCATCTACAATTCCGCCTACTTCGAGCACGTCTTCCTGGCGCGCGAGATGGGCGTGCCGTTGGTGGAGGGCGCGGACCTCACGGTGGAGGACGACAAGGTCTGGATGCGCACCACGGCCGGGCTGCGCCGGGTCCACACGATCTATCGCCGGATCGCCGACGACTTCCTGGACCCGACCGTGTTCCGCCCCGACAGCATGCTGGGCGTGCGCGGCCTGATCGGCGCGTGGCGGCACGGCAACGTGACGCTGGCCAACGCCGTGGGCACCGGGGTCGCGGACGACAAGGCGGTGTATGCCTACATGCCGCGCATCATCCGCTACTACCTGGGCGAGGATGCCATCCTGTCGAACGTCGAAACCCACATCTGCGGCGAGCCGGAGGGCCTGGCCTACACCCTGGCCAATCTTGAGAAGCTGGTGATCAAGCCCGTGGGGGAAAGCGGCGGCTACGGCATCACCGTCGGCCCGCAGGCGAGCAAGGCGGAGCTTGACGCCGCCCGTGCCCTGCTGACCGCCGATCCCGCCAACTGGATCAGCCAGCCGATGGTCTCCCTCAGCGTCGCGCCCACCTTGACGGAGGCCGGGCTGCGCCCGCGCCACCTCGACCTGCGGCCCTTCGCCATCACCGGGCGGGACACCTGGGTGCTGCCCGGCGGCCTGTCCCGCGTCGCGTTGAAGGAGGGCAGCCTGATCGTCAACTCGTCGCAGGGCGGCGGGTCGAAGGACACCTGGGTGCTGGCGGAATGATCGGCCTGCAGCGCCGCACGCCGCTGCTGACCCGCGATGCGGAGGGCCTGTTCTGGATGGCCCGCTACGTCGAGCGGGTCGAGAACCTCGCCCGGCTGATCGACGTGACGCAAACGTTCGAAAGCCCGGGGCGGGAGGCCGAATCCTGGTCGGCGCTGGTCGCCATCATGGCGGACCAGGCCGGGCTGCAGGAGCGCGGCCTCGCGGTGGACGCCGCGAACGTCAAGCGGTTCTACCTGCTGGACCCCACCAACCCGACCGGCATCCCCGCCTGCATCGAGGCCGCCCGCACCAACGCGCGCACTCTGCGCCCGCTGATCAGCACCGAGATGTGGATGCAGCTCAACGTGTTCCACCACGACCTGCTGGCCATCGAGGCATGGGAACTGGACGGCGACGCGCTGTCCCGGCTGTGCCGCCGCATCAAGGAGGGCGTGCAGGCGCATACCGGCATCACCGAGGGCACGTTCTTCCGCGACCAGGGCTGGCACTTCTACGAAGTCGGCCGGCTGATCGAGCGCGCCGACCAGACGACCCGGCTGCTGGACATCAAGTAT
>CAXSEX010000158.1:0-9333 GCA_964236415.1 uncultured Acetobacteraceae bacterium
TGTCCCGCCGCGACGCCGGGCCGATCCAGGTCGCCTACATGTCGGCCGAGAAGTTCATGTACCGCTTCATCGCGGCCATCCGCAACCAATCGACCATGGAGTTCAAGGAGCAGCTTCGCAGCGTCGATGTGCTGATGGTCGATGACCTGCAATTCCTGATCGGCAAGGACAACACGCAGGAAGAGTTCTTCCACACCTTCAACGCCCTGGTGGATGCCGGCAAGCAGATCGTGGTGTCCGCGGACAAGTCGCCCTCGGACCTGTCGGGGCTGGAGGACCGGCTGCGCACCCGGCTCGGCTGCGGCATGGTCGCCGACCTCCATGCGACGACCTTCGAGCTGCGGATTTCCATCCTGGAAGCCAAGGCGCTGCGGGCGGCGGCGCAGGTGCCGCCCAAGGTGCTGGAGTTCCTGGCCCACAAGATCACCAGCAACGTGCGCGAGCTGGAGGGCAGCCTGAACCGGCTGGTCGCCCACGCCAACCTGTTCGGCCGGCCGATCACGCTGGAAAGCACCCAGGAGGTCCTGCACGACATCCTGAAGGCGCATGACCGCCGGGTCACCATCGAGGAAATCCAGAAGCGCGTGGCCGAGCATTGGAACATCCGCCTGACCGACATGAGCAGCGCCCGGCGGGCGCGCGCGGTGGCGCGCCCGCGGCAGGTCGCGATGTACTTGGCCAAGCAGCTCACCAGCCGGTCGCTGCCGGAGATCGGCCGCAAGTTCGGCAACCGCGACCACACCACCGTCATGCACGCAGTCAGCCGCATCGCCGAGCTGATCGAGCAGGACTCCGACTTCGGCGAGCGGGTCGAACTGCTGCGCCGAATGCTTGAAAGCTAACGCTGGAAAGCTGACAGCCGCCCGTTTGCGCCCGGGTTTGCGTGCCGGCCGCGATCAGCTACACTTGCCTGCCGCGGCGCCGGATTCGGTGCTCAACAGGAATGGTCGCATGAAGTTCAAGGCCGAACGCGCCACGCTGCTCAAGGCGCTGGCCCATATCCAGAGCGTCGCCGAAAAGCGCAACACCATCCCCATCCTGGCGAACGCCCTGATCGTCGCCCGCGGCAGCACGCTCAGCTTCACCGCGACCGACATGGAAATCGCCATCGTGGAGGAGGTCGCGGCCAGCGTGTCGCGCGATGGGGCCATCACCGCCCCGGCCGCGACCCTGTATGAGATCGTGCGCAAGCTGCCGGAGGCGGCGGAACTGGAGTTCGAGGTGGCGGAGGGCGGCGCGCAGCTCACCCTGCGGGCCGGACGCTACGGCACCAGCCTGGTGACGCTGCCGACCGACGACTTCCCCAGCATGACGGCCGGGCAGTTGCCGCACCGGTTCCAGCTTTCCGGCCTCGCCTTGCGCGGCCTGATCGACCGCACCCGGTTCGCCATCAGCACGGAAGAAACGCGCTACTACCTGAACGGCATCTACCTGCACGCCGCCGAGGGGGACGGAGGCGCGGTGCTGCGCGCCGTGGCGACGGACGGGCACCGCCTGGCGCGCGTGGAGGAGCCGATCCCGTCCGGCGCCCAGGGGATGCCGGGCGTCATCATTCCGCGCAAGACCGTGGGCGAGTTGCGCAAGTTGCTGGACGAGGAAAGCGGCGAGGTCGAGATCGGGCTTTCCGACACGCGCATCCAGTTCAAGGCCGGGCCGATCACGCTGACCAGCAAGCTGATCGACGGCACCTTCCCGGAATACGAGCGGGTGATCCCCAAGGACAACGACAAGGTGCTGCGCGTCGGCAAGAAGGATTTCTCCGATGCCGTGGCCCGCGTGGCCGCCATCAGCAGCGAGCGGTCGCGCCCGGTGAAGATGGCGCTGGACCGCGACCTGCTGACGCTGTCCGCCGCCAGCCCGGAACAAGGCACCGCGAGCGAAGAGCTGGACGGCGACCGGGTGCAGTATGCCGCCGGCCCCCTGGAGATCGGATTCCAGGCCCGCTACCTCAACGACATCACCGACCAGATATCCGACCACGTCGAGTTCCACTTCTCCGACGGCTCGGCCCCCACCATTGTGCGCGACGCATCTGATAGCAGCGCTTTGTATGTGCTGATGCCCATGCGCGTCTAGGCCGCGTTGCTGCGGCTCACGCGCCTGACGCTGACGCAGTTCCGCAACTACCCGGCCCTGACGTGGCGGCCGGCCGCGCGGATGGCGGTGGTCACGGGTCCGAACGGGTCGGGCAAGACCAACCTGCTGGAAGCCGTGTCGCTGCTGCAGCCCGGGCGCGGCCTGCGCGGCGCGCGGGTGGCGGAGCTGGCGCGCCAGGCGCCGGACGCGCCGGGCCGCTGGGGCGTCGCCGCCCAAGTCGTGCGCGATGGGACGGAGGCGGACCTCGGCACCGGCACCCCGCCCGATGGGCCGTCCGACCGCCGGGTGTTCCGCCTGAATGGCGCGGCGCCGCGCAACCAGGCAGAGGTCGCCGCGACGATGGCGGCAGTCTGGCTCACGCCGCGGATGGACCGGCTGTTCCAGGAAGGCGCGTCGGGCCGCCGCCGCTTCCTCGACCGCCTGGTCTGGGCTTTGGAGCCGGGCCACGCGCGGGAGGTCTCGGCTTACGAGACCGCGATGGCAAGCCGCAACCGGCTGCTGGCGGGCGGCAGGGCCGACACGGCATGGCTGGCCGGGGTGGAGGACAGCATGGCCCGCCATGCCGTCGCCGTGACGGCGGCGCGCGCCGGGCTGGTGGCCCGGCTCAACGCCGTGCTGGAACGGGGAGCGGCGGGTCGGTTCCCGGTGGGGCGCCTGGCGCTGCTGGACGCCATCGCCGACCGCTTGGCGGAGCAGCCGGCGCTGACGGTGGAGGACGGGCTGCGGGCGGCGCTGGCGGACAGCCGCGGGCGGGACGCGGCGGCGGGTTCGGCGGCGCACGGGGCGCATCGGGCGGACATGCTGCTGTCCGACGCGGCGAGCGGCCTGCCCGCGGCGCTCGCCAGCACCGGGCAGCAGAAGGCGCTGCTGATCGGCGTGGTGCTGGGCCACGCCGCGCTGATCACCGAAGCCCGCGGCGACGCGCCGCTGCTGCTGCTGGACGAGCCGGCCGTGCACCTGGACGCCGGCCGCCGGGCGGCGCTGTGGGAGGCGCTGTCCACCCTGTCGGCCCAGGTGCTGCTGACCGGCACCGACCCCGAGCCGTTCGCGGCGCTGCGTGGTGCGGCCGAGGGGCTGCAAACGGGCGGCGACGCCCTGCGCCCGGACCCGGCCTTTCCCCTGATTTAAACGGGTCAAGCCCTGTCTTTTCAGGGGGTCAGTGGCTATATTCATGGGGCTCGCTGCCCTCTCTTGGAGTCCTCCCTCGGCATGTCCGAAGCCGCCCCGACGCCCGAACCCGATGCCTATGACGCCGCCTCCATTTCCGTCTTGAAAGGGTTGGAAGCGGTGCGCAAGCGCCCCGGCATGTATATCGGCGACACCGACGACGGCTCCGGCCTGCATCACATGGCGTTCGAGATCATCGACAACGCCGTGGACGAGGCGCAGGCGGGATACGCGACCCGCTGCGAGCTGACGCTCAACAGCGACGGCAGCGTGACGGTGCGGGACGACGGCCGCGGCATCCCGACCGACATGCACCAGGAAGAAGGCGTGAGCGCCGCCGAGGTGGTGCTGACCCGGCTGCACGCCGGCGGCAAGTTCAACCAGAACAGCTACAAGGTGTCCGGCGGCCTGCACGGCGTGGGCGCGGCGGTGGTCAACGCGCTGTCGCAATGGATGGAAGTCCGCATCTGGCGCAACGGCACCGAGCACTTCATCCGGTTCGAGCACGGCGAAACGACGGAGCCGCTGCGGGTGGTCGGACCCTCGGGCAAGCCGAGCGGCACCGAGGTGTGCTTCAAGCCCAGCACCGGCACGTTCACCAAGGTCGAATTCGATTACGCGATCCTGGAGCGGCGGCTGCGGGAGTTGGCGTTCCTCAATTCGGGCCTGGCCGTCGTGCTTCGGGACGAGCGCCACGCCCCGGCACAGGAAACCCAGTTCAAGTACGACGGCGGGCTGGAAGCGTTCGTCGCTTGGCTCGACCGCAGCAAGACCTCCGTGGTGTCGCAGCCGATCTCCGTCGTGACCGACGAGAGCCAGGTCGGCATCCGCGTCGAGTTCGCGCTGTCCTGGAACGACAGCTTCCACGAGACGATGCTGTGCTTCACCAACAACATCCCGCAGCGCGACGGCGGCACGCACTTGGCCGGGTTCCGCCAGGCGCTGACCCGCGTGGTGACCAAGTACGCGGAGGGGATGGGCAAAAAGGACAAGCTCGACCTTGTGGGCGACGACATGCGGGAAGGCATGACGGCCGTGCTGTCGGTCAAGGTGCCGGACCCGAAGTTCAGCAGCCAGACCAAGGACAAGCTGGTCAGCTCCGAGGTGCAGCCGGTGGTGCAGGCGGCGGTGGCCGACACGGTGTCCCATTGGTTCGAGACGCACCCCAAGGAGGCGAAATCCATCATCCAGAAGGTGATGGACGCGGCCTCTGCGCGGGAAGCCGCACGCAAGGCGCGCGAACTGACCCGGCGCAAGGGCGTGCTGGACGTGAGCACGTTGCCGGGCAAGCTCGCGGATTGCCAGGAGCGCGACCCCAGCAAGAGCGAATTGTTCATCGTCGAGGGCGACAGCGCCGGCGGCTCGGCCAAGCAGGGCCGTGACCGCAAGTTCCAGGCGATCCTGCCGCTGAAGGGCAAGATCCTGAACGTCGAGCGGGCGCGGTTCGACCGCATGCTGGGCAGCGCCGAGATCGGTACGCTGATCACGGCGCTGGGCACCGGCATCGGCCGCGGCGAGCCGGAACAGGGCGGGTTCGACGTGCGCAAGCTGCGCTACCACCGCATCAACATCATGACGGACGCCGACGTGGACGGCAGCCACATCCGCACGCTGCTGCTGACGTTCTTCTTCCGCCAGATGCCGGAGCTGATCGAGCGCGGCCATCTGTATATCGCGCAGCCGCCGCTTTACCGCGCCAAGCGCGGCCATGACGAGCGCTACCTGAAGAACGACCAGGCGCTTGAGGACTACTTGCTTGACAAGGCGCTGGCCGAGGCGCGGCTGTCCTATGCCGATGGCCGGGTGTTCGAAGGCGACGAGATGACGGGGGAGCTGGCGTGGCTGCGGGAAGCGGCGGGCAACCTGCGCCGGCTCGCGACCTCCGTGCCGACGGCGCTGCTGGAGCAGGCCGCCATCGCCGGCGCGCTGACCGCCGACACCGCGCGCGCCATGGCGGTCAGCAACGACCTGGTACAGCGGCTGAACGCGGTGTCGCTGCCGAACGAGCGCACCTGGAAGGTGTGGGCAGATGACCGCGGCCTGCACCTCGCCCGGACGGTGCGGGGCGTCGCCGAGCGCTACAGCGTGGACAGCGGCAGCCTGCGCAGCGCCGAGGCGCGCTGGCTGGCGGAGCGGGCTGAGGCGCTGGCCGGGCGGTTCGCCGAGCCTGCGGTGCTGGCGCTGGACAAGGCCGAGCTGCGCGTTCCCGGCCCGGCAACCGCGTTCGACCGCGTCTTGGCCCAGGGCCGCAAGGGCCTGGCGATCCAACGCTTCAAGGGCTTGGGCGAGATGAACCCCGAGCAGCTTTGGAAAACCACGTTGGACCCGCAGGTCCGCACCCTGCTGCAGGTGAAGGTGGGCGACGTGGAGGACGCGGCGCAGGTTTTCTCGACGTTGATGGGCGACGTGGTTGAACCGCGCCGAGATTTCATTGTGGGCAATGCATTGAAGGTGGCGAATTTGGATGTTTAGGTTGTATTTATGGGTGAACGCAATTCGCGGGACAAACACGTAATTGCAAAGACAATCACGACAGTAAGTCTCTGATGAAACTCACAACCTAGATGCTGTTATGGACTGCGTGCGCCTGGGTTCCCATTTCTGGGGCACCATGACTGTTCGCAAGCCATACCCGTCCGACGTGTCCGACGACGAGTGGGCGCTCGTTGCGGCCTACCTGACGTTGTTGCCTGAAAGTGCCAAGCAACGCGAGCATTCCTTGCGCGAGGTGTTCAACGGGCTGCGCTACGTCGTCAAGACGGGGGCGCCGTGGCGCTACATGCCAACGGACCTCCCGCCGTGGGCGGCAGTCTTCCAGCAGGCCCAGCGGTGGATGCGCGCAGGTTCCTTCGAGGCCCTGGTGCATGACCTGCGGGCCGTGCTGCGCCTGGCTGCGGGCCGCAGCGAGGAGCCGACCGGGGCCGTGATGGACAGCCGCACCCTGCGCAGCACGCCCGAGAGCGGCGCGCGGGCGGCGTGGGACGGGCACAAGCGCATGCGCGGGTCCAAGGTCCACATGGCCGTGGACACAATGGGCCACTTGCTGGCGCTGCACGTGACGCCGGCCAACGAGGGCGACCGCGCCGCCGTGGGCGCCCTGGCCGAAGCCGTGCAGGACGCCACTGGCGAGAGCGTCACCCTGGCCTACGTGGACGCAGGCTACACCGGCACGCCCGCGGCCGACGCCGCCCAGGCGCACGGGATCGCGCTGGAGGTGGTCAAGCTGCCCGATGCCAAGCGCGGCTTCGTGCTGCTGCCGCGCCGCTGAGTCGTCGAGCGCAGCTTCGCCTGGATGTCGCGCCTGCGCAGGCTGGCGCGCAACTACGAGCGCCTGCCAGATACCATCGCGACAATGCACTTCGTCGCCTTCGCTGTACTCTTGCTTCATAGGGCCGCCACTCTGGCCGCAGTCCATAACAGCGTCTAGATGGCATGCACGAGCCGCGGGCCAATCTGGTTGAGGTTGTCCGTAGCGCTCAGGTGGTCGCTTGGGTCCATGGCGAGCAAGCGCCTATAGGTATCCCTGGCGTCGTCGTACCATCCGGCTTCAAAGAATTCGTCTCCAAGTGCCTTGATGGCGTGCAGCCAGGGCCGTGCCGCTTCGATGTCCCAAAGGTCCATGTCTCCATGGGTTTGGATCACCGGCGTCCACAGGCGCTCACCCTCCTCCACGGCGATGTGTAGGTAGCAGAGACGTGTCTGCTGGCTCTGTTGGGCCGCCGCGACGATCAAGTTGGCCTCGATGCAGTCTTCGTCCCGCCGCAGGGCGCGACAGGCCAGGAACAGGCGGTCATCCGGGTCGGTGACTTCCGCCATGCGGCGGACAAACGGCTCGGCGGGCGTCGAAATCTTCGGTCCGGTCGCCGTGGCCATTACCCGGGCCTTCCAGTTGGCGTTTTCGATCACGGTTCCCACAGCGGCCTCCTCTGCGCAAATGCTCATTTGCGCGTATGGACTCATCAGAATGTCCTGGTCGTATGCAAGCGAGATCGTGCAGGGGCAACCAACGCCCGCTCACCATCGCAAACCACAGGTTTGCGAGGCCGGACTGGATTGTTTCGCATTGAGATGCAGAGCGGGATTGGCGTTGTGACCCCCCATGCGACGGCTTCGTCATGGCATCATTGTGAAACATGTCTTCGGCAATGTTGGCGTGTCAGGGGCGAGCAAATCATCAACGCAGTCGTTATGAACGAGCCGGATGCAGCCCGCAGAAAGACGGACTCAAAATGAGCTATTCACCCCATGGCGTTCTATGAAGAATACAAGCCGTTCCGGAACTACATGCGACGTTTCGACCTGCTGGAAGGTCTCGTCGATGTCTGGCAATATTCGCTTCACATCATGGAAGGGCAGCCACTCCCGTCCGATTGCGCGGCAGGCAAGGAAAAGCTGACGCTCAAGCCTCTCAGGGACCATCTCCACCCGTGGCAGCTGGATATCCTGGCGCGGGAACTGGTGCTGAACGCTGGACAAGGCGGCAACCGAAGCCTCAGGCGATGGAACGATCTCGGCATCGCATGCAACCACATCCAAAGGCTGGAGGATGCGGCTTACGCCCGCGGCGGCCATCCTCCTGACGTCATGTTCGAACTTCACCGCATGGCCCACCGCCAATTTCCCTGGCGGTCGGACAGCGGCTACGGATCGGTGGTACGTGCCTTCAAAGTGTTCGGCGATGCCGCGGTCGAAGCCTTGATCATCCGAGAACTCGGAATGACGATGCGGCAGTTCCTGCTATTGGGTGCCGCTGTCGGAGGGCATTTCTTGCACAGCCGGGGAATGACAGATCAGCAAGACTACTCGCAGGTGCTGAAAGTATCGAGAGACGCCTCGAAGGCGTTCTTCGACCGTGTCTCATGCACCATCCCACAGTTGAGGGCCGAAACGGCCAGGCGCCAATCCTACGGAGACGGCTGGCAATATGCGTGGAACCCGCTGGAAGCAACCCCGCTCGTTCGTATCAATCCAGCGCATCCCGACTGGGTCATGTGTCCGATACAGCGATACCTGATCCGTCGCGTGTCGGCAGGCATATTCTTCGATCTGGTTAAATCGTCGGGCTTCGACAACCCGTACGGGAACGCTTTTCAGGCCTACGTCGGCCAAGTTCTCGAGCAAACCTGTCCCCCGCCGCGCTTCACGGTCTTGGCGGAGCAACCGTACACCATCGGGACGGACCTGCACCACGGCGTCGATTGGATAGTGTCAGACACGACGGGCCATCTATTCATCGAGTGCAAGACCAAGCGCCTGACCCTGGATGCGAAGACGCTTTCGGACGCCGTGGCCCTCGACAGGGACTTGGTCGTGATGGCGACAGCCATCGTACAGCACTACGGGAACATACGCCGAGCGATTGAAGGCAAAACCCGCTGGGTGCCGGACGGGTTGTCCATCTATCCCATGGTGCTGACCCTTGAGGATTGGTACCTTTTCAGCCCTCGCGTGAGCGAGATGCTGAAGGGGCACGTGGACCGCCTGTCGGCGCTTGCGGGCATCCCGGTGAGTATGTTTGAGGAGATGCCGTGGGTTATCGCCTCTTCCCACGAATTCGAGATCGCAACCCAAGTCATGGCCCGGGTCGGGATCGACACGGTCATGAAAGGCAAGGTTCGGCCGGAGCATCGCGCCTGGTCCCTGCTGCCGTTCGTGTTATGGAACTTCCCGGACGAGATGAAGCAGGTGAACAGGCGATTGTTCCCTGACGACTGGGACAGGCTGATACCCGACAAGCTCGACTGGGAGGAGGTCTGAAACCTTGTTCTTCTCAGCACTGTCCACCCGTCGTTTCCAGCGCGAAGACACCCTTCGAGGCCCAGTGCGCGTTCCGGCGTCATGGGACCCTCTGAACGACGTGTGCTCTCAGCACGTAGTGTCCCTGACCTTCCGTCGGGTACACGGCCCTCATAGAATGCAGCGCACGTCCGCGGTAGTGGAGATGGGGGAGAGGCCACGGTGGACGATGAGACATCGCAGCAGACCGGCAGCGCCGATTCGGAGGCCCTTGTAAACGGCATTATGGAGCAGATGCCACTGGGTGAAGCGGCCCAAGGCGCTTTCGCTCGT
>CAXSEX010000159.1:0-9301 GCA_964236415.1 uncultured Acetobacteraceae bacterium
CGTCAAGCAGGCGTGCCTCCTCGGGCAGCATGATCGGGATGCCGTCGCGCACGGGGAAGGCGAGACCGGCTTTTCGGCTGACCAGCTCCTGCGCAACACGGTCGTACGCCAGCGGGCCTTTGCTGACCGGGCAGACCAAGATGGCGAGCAGGCGGGGATCGAGACCTGGAGCATCAGGCATGCGGACGCCCTTTAGCTCACATGCCGGCCTTGCCGTCCCATGTCGGTGGCATGCGCGCCCATCTGTAGCAAGGTCAGCAGGGTGCTGGCCAGGTCGGCCGTTTTCGGCGCTTCCAAAAGAGCCTGCTTTTCCACGGGATCGAACGGGCAGACCATGGCCAGGGTCACGACCAGCGCGTTGTCCGGCAATTCGTTGATCGCTTCCCAGTTGGCATCGAACCCGCGTGCATTGAAGTAGGTGCGGAGCGCCCCTGTCAGGGCATCCCGGTCGATGGCGGACGCCGCGGGCTTGGCATCCAGATCGTCCCGGAACCGTGCCAGGTCGGCCCGCACCCGACGGTAGCCGCGTTGCACTTCCAACTCCACGCTGACCGCGAATCGGACCAGGCCGGTCAGGGTAACCAAGTACCGTCCGTCGTCGGTCTCATTGAAGGAGGACAGGCGGCCCAGGCAGCCGACCTTGTACAGCGCGGGCCCGCTGGGCGTCCCGGGCCGGCTTTCATCCGGCTGCACCATGCCGATCACCCGGCCCGCCGCCAGCGCGTCCTCCACCATGGCGCGGTAGCGCGGCTCGAAGATGTTCAGCGGCAGCTTGCCCTGGGGCAGCAGCAAGGCACCGCCCAGGGGAAACACCGGAAATTCCGTGGGTAGCTTGTCCGCGCCGGGTTGGGGCATGGGATTACCTGAACAGCAATGCCGACAGCTTGCGCCGTGCGGACAGGGTTGCGGGGTCGGTCAGCCCCCAAGCCTCAAACAGCTTCAGCAACTGCAGCCGCGCCGCGTCGTCGTTCCAGGCGCGGTCATGCTTGACGATGTGCAGCAGCGCGTCGGCCGCCTCCGCCCGGCGGTCGCTGGCGTTCAGCGCCGCGGCCAGGTCGTAGCGCGCCTGGTGGTCCGCCGAGTCGGCGGCGAGCCGACGCTCGAATTCGCCGAGCTGGCTGCTGGCCCGGCGGCCTTCCTCCGCCAGCAGCAGCGCGCTGCGTGCGCCATTGATCTCGGCATGGTCGGCAATGGCCGGCGGGAGCTGTTCCAGCGCATCCCGGGCCTGATCCTCCTGGCCAAGCGCCATGAGCACGCGGATCAGCCCGGCCCAGGCGGCCGGGTTCTCCGGCTCATCCTGCAACAGGGCGCTGAACAAGCCGCCGGCTTCCTCGAATTGCGCAGCCTCCACGGCGGCTTTCGCTTCCGCCAGCAGGTCCGCCGCCGGCATGGCGCCACCCGCCAGCTTCAGCAGGCTCTCGACGAACCGCTTGACCTCGCTTTCCGGCAGCGCCCCCTGGAACAGGTCGGCGATCTGCCCCTGCCAGAAGGCGGCGACCGTTGGCACAGACTGCAGCGGCAAGCCGATCTGCGCGAGTTGCTGGACCAGCGCCCGGTTGGCGTCGATGTCGATCTTGACCAACTTGACCCGCCCGCCCGCCGCCCGGGTCACCTTTTCCAAGGCGGGCGTGAGCTGCTTGCAGGGACCGCACCAAGTGGCCCAGAAATCCACCAGCACGGGGATGGTGCGCGACGCCTCGATCACGTCCTGCATGAAGGTCTGCTGCGTGCCGTCGATGATCATCGCGTCCGGCGCGACATTCGCCGCCCCGCCGCCCGGGCCGCGTGACGGCGGATGGGCCGGAACCGCCTGCCCCGGCCTCTTCTGCGCCCCAGTCTGACCGATGAGCATGTCCATGAGATTGCCTACCCTGGTGGTCTGTTGGTGCATAGATGTTGCGTACCGGCGGACTGTGCAAGCCAGCGTAACCATTCGGCGAGGCCGTCCGATGCCGATGCCCGCCTTGCCCCGGCAATCCGCGAACCACCCTTGCGCAACGCGGCGGACCCGCCTAGAACGCTGACGCGCCAGGATGCGGGCGTAGCTCAGGGGTAGAGCACAACCTTGCCAAGGTTGGGGTCGAGGGTTCGAATCCCTTCGCCCGCTCCAAATTTCCGCTTCGGTTTCCGAACCCCTGCCCAGTCGCGCTGTGTGCCTGTTCCGGCGTCTGCGCGATCCCTCAAGCGGTTTGCGATTTCGGCAAGTGCCCGCAAGCTTCAGAGAAATGCGATCATCGACGGGCTGCCCACGGGAACATAATGGTCGGTGAACGTCAGCCTGCCGCTCGCGGGATCGATACGGAACACCGTCGCCTGGTCGCTGCGCTGGTTGCAGGCGACCATGAAGTGCCCGCTCGGGTCGAGCGCGACGTTCCGGGGGTAGTCGCCGCGCGTCCACTCGTCGCCCACCCAGCGCACGCGCCCATCGGCTCCGACCGCGAGGATGCCGATGCTGTTGTGCAGCCGGTTGACGGCGTAGATGAAGCGTCCGCTGGGCGCGACGACCAATTCCGAGGCGTAGTTGGTGCCGGCATAGCCGGGCGGCAGGATCGAGATCCTCTGCTTCAGCCGCAACGCCGCGGTGCGCGGGTTCCAGTCATACACGGCCAGTTCCGACGCTTCCTCGTAAAGGTCATAGAAGATGCGCCCGTTCGGGTGCCAGCCGAAATGGCGTGGCCCGGCGCCGGCGGAGGCGGACGGGACGAATGCCGGCTCGGCGGCGGTGAGCTTGCCCGTCTGCTGGTCGAGCCGCCAAACGAAGGTGCGGTCCAGGCCGAGGTCATCCACCAGCACCCATTGCCCGGACGGGTCGGCCGAGATCATGTGCGCGTGCGGCCCGTCATGGTCGCTGACGGAGAAGTTGCCGGGCGTGCCGTCGGCCGGACGGCCGGCACCGGGCGGCCCCTCGTCCCCCTGCACGTCAACGGCGTCGCCAAGCCCGCCGTTCGGCTGCACCGGCAGCACCGCGACGTTGCCGCCGCCGTAGTTGGACACGAACACGAATCGGCCGGACGGATGCACGCTGGCCTGCGCCGGGCCGGCGCCCTGCGAACTCACGGCGTTGATCTCCGTCAGCGCGCCGCTCCCGGGCGCGATGGCGTAGGCGGTGACGGAGCCGTGCTTGGCGTTGCCGAAGTCATCGACCTCGTTGACGGCGTAAAGGAAGCGCCGGTGCGGATCGAGGGTGACCCAGGACGGGCTTGGCGCCGGGGTGGTTCCAACGATCTGCAGCGCGCCAGTCGCAAGGTCGAGGCGCACCAGGGTGATGCCCTCGCCATGCCCAGCGGCGCCATGCACAGCGTGCGAAGTGTAGGTGCCGATGTAGGCCAGGACGGACCGGCGCGGCGCCGGGCGCGGCTGCGCCACAGCGGGCAAAGCCGTCGATGCCGCCATTGCGGTGCCTCCGGCCAGCAGGCTGCGGCGCAGGATTTCCCTTGGCCCTCGACCGCTTGAAGGCGTCATGGGGACGCTCCTGCTCCGTTGCCCATTCTCAAGCGGGTGCAGGTTTAGCGGGCGCGGCGGGAGCCGTCCACGTCCGGCACTGCTTCAAGCCTCCCCCATTTCCACGACGATGGCCCCTTCGGCATCGACCGAGGCCGGGTAGGTCTGCACCCGGCACTCGGTATTCACCCCGTCGCCGCTGCGCAGGTCGTATGTGCGGTCATGCAGCGGGCAGATCACCGTGCCTCCGTCGATCAACCCGTCCGCCAGGGGGCCGCCCAGATGCGGGCAACGCTCCTGCATCGCGAACACCTGGTCGGCGTGGGTGCGGAACACCGCCAGCCGCTGCCCGCCCACCTCGAACACCCGGCCCTCCCCGCGTGGCACGGCGCCCAGCGGGCCGACCCGGTGCTTCAGCATGGCCTCAGTCATCGCCGCCTCCCGCCATCTCGGCCTGCACCACGTCGGCGAACTGGTTCGCGGTGCGCGGCTTCACGGCCTCTTTCCAGGGGTCGTAAGCCGCCTCGACGGAGGCGAGCATCGCCGCGTCCAGCGCTTCCGCCGTGCCGTCCGCGTCGTCCACCACGATTCCCCGGATGCGCTCCAGGCCGATGCGCGGCACGAAGCTGTAGGTGCGCTCCTTCCACTTCGCGTTCTCGCGGTAGTACTGCATGAAGCGGCCGGAGATCCGCATGGCTGCGTCCTCCCCCTCCACCACGCACAGCAGGTCGCCCTTGCGGATATGCGCCCCGGCGGCGCCGCCGACGTAGATCTCCCACTTGTTGTCGCCGATGGCGACGAGGCCCACGTCTTTCACCATCGCCTCCGAGCAGTTGCGCGGGCAGCCGGCGGTGGCGAGCTTCATCTTGGCCGGGCTGTCGATGCCGCGGAACCGGCGCTCGATCTTGGTTGCCAGCCCCATGCTGTCGCCCAGGCCGAAGCGGCAGAACTCGGTGCCGATGCAGCTTTTGCAGGTGCGGTAGCTCTTGCCCCAGGCGGTGCCGGCCGGCATGTCGAGGTCCTGCCACACGCCGGGCAGATCGGCCTTGGGGATGCCCACCAGGTCGATCCGCTGCCCGCCTGTGAGCTTCACCAGCGGCACGTTGTACTTCACCGCGACCTGGGCGATCCGCATCAGCTCGGCGGGGGTGCAGACGCCGCCGGCCATCTCCGGCACCACGGAGAAGGTGCCGTCCTTCTGGATGTTGGCGTGCACGCGGTCGTTGATGAAGCGGGCGTCGCGCTCGTCCTCGTACTCGCCCGCCCAGACGGTGGCGAGCAGGCTTGCGAGCGGCGGCTTGCTGGCCGCGTCCTCGCCCTGGGGCGACAGCGCCGCGAATACCTGGGACACGGAGCGCAGGCCCTGCTCCTTGAGCTTGGCCACCAGTTCGGGCTTCGCCAGCGGGATGGCGGGCACGTAGTAGTGGATGCTCGGGTCCTCTTCCGCCTGGCCGCCGCAGAACCACTCGACCAACTCGTTCACCAGGCCCTTGCAGGAGCCGCAGCCCATGCCGGCGCGGGTCGCCTTCATCACGGCGCTGCCGCTGCGCGCGCCGTCGGCGACGCAGGCGCCGATGGCGCCCTTGCTCACGCCGTTGCAGTTGCAGACCTGCGCATCGGCCGGCATCTCGTCCAAAGTCACCTTCTGCGCCGGCGCACCGAGGTCGAACAGCAGTTCCAGCCGCTCGTCCGGCAGGCGGCTATCGCGGTCGAAGGCCTGCATCAGGTAGGCGGCCTTGCTGATGTCGCCCATCAGGATGCCGCCGACCAGGCGGCCATCGCGCACGATCAGCTTCTTGTAGGTGCCGCGCTTCGGCTCGCTGAACTGGATCACCTCGTCGGCCTCGCTGGCCGGCTCGGTGATGCCCATGCTCGCCAACTCGACGCCCATCACCTTCAGCTTGGTGGCAAGCTTGCTGCCGAGGTACTCGGCCCCCGTGTTGGCGCCCGTCACCTGGTCCGCGAACACGCGGGCCTGGTCCCAGATCGGCGCCACCAGGCCATACACCTTGCCGCGGTGCTGCACGCACTCGCCCACCGCGTAAACGTGCGGGTCATCCGGGCAGCGCATGGTGTTGTCCACCACGATGGCCCGCTCCACCGTCAGCCCGGCGCGGCTGCCGATCTCGGCATTCGGACGGATGCCGGCGGACACCACGACCATGTCGCAGGCCAACTCGGTGCCGTCCTTGAAGCGCAGGCCCGCGAGCTTGCCGTCCTCCAGGATCAGCCCCGTCGTCATCTTGCCCGTGTGCACCTGGACGCCCATGCCCTCCATGGCGCGGCGCAGCATGGCGCCGCCCGTGGTGTCGAGCTGCATCTCCATCAGGTGCTGCCCCAGGTGGACGACGTGCACCTCGCAGCCGTGGTTGAGCAGGCCGCGCGCCGCTTCCAGCCCCAGCAGGCCGCCGCCGATCACCGCGGCGCGCTTGCTGCGGGCGGCCTGCGCGACGATGGCGTTGCAGTCGTCGATGCCGCGGAACGCGAACACGCCGGGGCGCAGGCGGCCGTCCTCGGCCCAGATGCCCTCCATCGGCGGGATGAAGGCGCGGCTGCCGGTGGCGATCAGCAGGATGTCGTACTCTTCCTGCACGCCGTTGTCGGCCGTCACCACCCGGGCCGCGCGGTCGATGTGCGTCACGCGGGCGCCGCTGTGCAGGCGGACGTTGTTCTCCTTGTACCAGCCCAGCGGGTTGATGTAGATCTCGCTGGTGTCCTGCTGGCCGCTCAGGATGTTGGACAAGAGGATGCGGTTGTAGTTGCCGTAGGGTTCGTCGCCGAACATGGTGATGCTGAACAACTCCGCGCCGCCGCGGGCCAGCACCTCCTCCACGGCGCGGGCGCCTGCCATCCCGTTGCCGATCACGACCAGCTTGCGGACCGTGCTGCCGAACGTCATGCCATCCATGATTGCCCCCTAGATCTCGACCAGGCCGACATCGAGCGCCAGCGTGCCGCCGGCGCCGGACGGCGCCGCGACCAGCAGTTCCAGCCGCGTGTCGGGCATCAGGTCCTCGACGACCACGAGCGGGATGTGCACGGCACCCTTGGCGCCGATCGGGAAGCTGCGCATGGGCGTGCCGTCACGGGTCAGCACGACGGCCACCATCTCGGACGCGCTGTTGCCGCCTCGGAAGTAGATCATCTGCGCGCGGCGGTCGCTGGGCACGCTGTAGGTCACGCCCAGGGACACCGGCGAGTCATAGCCGCGGCCGTCGAACGCATACATCCCCGTCAGGATGCGGGGGGTGCTCTCTCTCATTCGGTCTCTCCTGTGAGCGCCGGCGCACGGTCCAAGCGGACGGCGCAGGCCTTGTACTCGGGAATGCGCGACACCGGATCGAGCGCCGCGATGGTCAGGTGGTTGGCGTTGCCCTCGCCGCTCCAATGGAACGGCACGAAGATCGTGTCCCGCCGGATGTCCCGCGTCAGGCGGGCCGCCATCCGCGCCTCGCCCCGGCGCGTGGTGAGCCGCACCGCGTCGCCGGCCTGGATGCCGTGCTGGCGCGCGGTGTCGGGGTGGATCTCGGCAAACGCGGCGGGTTCGGCGGCGGCAAGCTCGGGGACGCGCCGGGTCTGGGTGCCGGTCTGGTACTGCGCCAGCACGCGCCCGGTGGTCAGGACCAGCGGGAACTCGGCGCAGGGCTGCTCGGCCGATCCACGATGCTCGACCGGGTGGAAGCGGGCCAGCCCGTCGGGATGGGCGAAGCGGTCGGCGAACAGCCGGGGCGTGCCGGGGTGCGCTGTGTCCGGGCAGGGCCAGAACAGCCCGGCCTCTTCCTGCACCCGGTCCCAGGTCGTGCCGGCGTAATCGGCCGGGCCGCCCGAGGTCGCGCGGCGGAACTCGGCGCCGGTGGCCGCGGGGTCGCCGGAGAAGTGCGCTCCGGCCCCAAGTCGTGCGGCCAGCCCGGCGATCACCTGCAAGTCGGTCCAAACGCCCGGCGGTGGCGGCTTGACCTGGCGCCGCAGCAGCACACGCCCTTCCAGGTTGGTCATCGTGCCCGACTCCTCCGCCCACTGCGCGACCGGCAGCACCACGTCGGCAATGGCCGCGGTTTCCGACAGGAAAGGGTCGGCGACCACCAGCAGGTCCATGGCGTCCAGCCGCTTGCGCAACGCCGCCGAGTCTGGAGCGGACACCAGCAGGTTGCAGGCGAACACCAGCAGCCCGCGCACCTTTGCCTCCGCTCCGCCGGCCTGCGCCAGCATCTCGCAGGCCGACAAGCCCGGCTGCGGCAGGCTTTCGGGCGGGACGCCCCAAACCGCCGCGACCTCCGCACGGTGCGTCGGGTTGGCCAGCAGGCGGTAGCCGGGCAGCTGGTCCGCCTTTTGCCCGTGCTCCCGCCCGCCCTGTCCGTTGCCCTGGCCGGTCATGCAGCCCCAGCCGCTGCCGGGTTGCCCGGGCAGGCCGAGGGCAAGCGCCAGATTGATGAAGGCCAACGAATTATCGACACCGTGGCTCTGCTGCTCGCTGCCCCGCCCGGACAGCACCAGCGCACGGGCCGCTTCCCCAAGCAGCACTGCCGCACGCTCGACATCCCGCGCCGGCACGCCGGTGATCCGCTCCACCCGGTCCGGCCAGTAGCTCGCGACGACGCGGCGCACCCGGTCCCACCCGGCGGTGCGCGCCTCGATGTAGTCGGTGTCGATCAGCCGCCGGGCGACGGCGACGTGCAGCAGGCCGTTGGCCAGCGCCGCGTCCGTGCCGGGGGTGAGCGGCAAGTGCAGCGTCGCGGCGCGGGCGGTCGCGGTGCGGCGCGGGTCGGAGACGATGAGCTGCGCTCCGCGGGCACGGGCCTCGTCGAAATACTGCATGATCGGCGGCATGGTTTCTGCCGGGTTGCCGCCGGTGATCAGGATGCAATCGGCGCCGGCGATGTCGGCGATCGGGAAGGGCAGCCCGCGGTCCATCCCAAAGGCGCGCAGCCCGGCGGCGGCGGAGGACGCCATGCAGAACCGGCCGTTGTAGTCGATGTTGGCCGTGCCCAACGCCACGCGGGCGAACTTGCCGAGCGCGTAGGCCTTCTCGTTGGTCAGCCCGCCGCCGCCGAACACCGCGACCGCGTCCGGCCCGGCCGCGCCCTGGATGGCGCGGATGCCGGCGGCGACGCGGTCGAGCGCCTCCTCCCAGCTTGCCGGGCGCAGCGGCGTTCCCTTGCCGTCCCGCAGCAGCGGGCCGAGCAGCCGGTCGGAACTGTTGAGCAGGGTCGCGGCGGTCCAGCCTTTGCGGCACAACCCGCCGCGGTTGGTTGGGAAGTCCCGCGCCTCGACGCCCCAGCCCGCCTCGGTCTCGACGACATTCATGCCGCACTGCAAGGCGCAATACGGGCAATGCGTCGCCGTTCCCGTGGTGATCGAAGTGTTGCTGTCCATCAGGACTGTTGACGGGTCCGCATGGGGTTGGCCTCTCGCATGTATCGGGTTGGATACTGGTCAGATTGCTCGCCGCCAAGTCAGAAACACGGCGGGGTCACTCAAAAACGCCAAACGCCTGCATTAACTGCACACCAAGTAATCACGACGTGGAGAGTACGATTAACGTCTGGGCGAAATCGGCCGGGCTGCAAGCCGCAGTCGCTTGCAGCCCGGCAATGGCCGGGGGCCGCCCTGCAGCTTTTTAAGAAGCGGTGGCCACGTTGCCGCCTATGGCCGTGCGTCGCTGGGCGAGCGCCTGGTCATAAAGCTGCTGCTCCGTCTGCTTGTGCGCGGCGGAGAACCGCACCGCGGCGGCGCACAAGGCGCAGCACAGCACGGTCCAGCCTAGGATATACAGCGCCTGCGGCAAGTTGCCCGACGCCTTCAGCAGGAAACCCGCCGCCACCGCGCCGATGTTGCCGCCGGCGCCGACGATGCCCGTGAC
>CAXSEX010000160.1:0-9279 GCA_964236415.1 uncultured Acetobacteraceae bacterium
GCTTGACCTCCATCGCGAAGCGGTCGATGGCGTACTCGATCTTGGTCGGCGCGTAGGCGTAGAAGTGGCCGAAGCCGCCGCCGAGGTAGGGCGCGCTGCCCATCTGCCAGAACAGCCAAGACAGGCACTCGGTGCGTGTCGCCGGGTCCGTCGGCAGGAACGCGCCGAACTTCTCGGCCAGGTAAAGCAGGATCGCGCCCGACTCGAACACGCGGACCGGCGCCGGCCCGCCGCGGTCCATCAGCGTCGGGATCTTGGAGTTGGGGTTCGCCGCCACGAAGCCGCTGCCGAACTGGTCGCCGTCGTTGATGCGGATCAGCCAGGCGTCGTACTCGGCGCCGCGGTGGCCAAGCGCCAGCAGCTCTTCCAGCATCACCGTGACCTTGACGCCGTTGGGCGTGGCCAGGGAGTAAAGCTGCAGGGGGTGGCGGCCCACCGGCAGCTCCTTATCATGCGTGGCGCCGGCGACGGGGCGGTTGATGGATGCAAACCTGCCGCCGCCCTCCTGCTTCCAAGTCCAGATTTCCGGGGGGGTGTAGTCGGACGGCTCGGTCATGGTGCGGCTCCGGGCAATTGGCTCGCTTTGGCCGCGGCGCGGGAACGGAAGGCGCGGCAGCACGAGCCTGGGCCATCCCAGCATAATCGCTCCTACGCGGACGCGCCAGGGCGGCCGCGTCGCCGGGTGCCCTACTTCCGGCGGGGCAGTCCGATCCAGCGCTGCTCGACGTAAAGGCCCAGGCAGACCACCGTGACGAACGGTATGCCGGCGATCAGCAGGCGCTCGAACATCTCAAGCATCAATCGTCTTCACTCCGGTCTCCAGCCTCCGGTGGAGAGATATAACCCATGATGCGCAGCGCCAACAACTCAATCAATGCGGCCAACAGGCCGCCGGCGCCGACGGTCGTGGTGGTGGGGTGCAGAGCCGGGTTGAAGGAGGGGGCGACGATGGCGGCGGCGAACACGCCGATGGCCACGAGCTGCACGCCGCTGGCGAGCATCTTGCAGCGTTCCAGGCGCACATCCGGACGGCCCGTGCGGCCGATGAGCAATCGGAGGATCATGCGGTCGTCCTTGTCCCTTTCCGTAGTCCCGAAGCGCCCTTATTAGCAGAATGTTCACTATTTGTTCCAGATATTACGCGCCGGTCAAGCCGGCGTGAATGCATGGCCCGAGACCGGCGCCCGGCGTCAGTAGGCCGTTGAGTGGCCGAAGGTCGCGAGCGACTCCCGGATCTGCTCGGCGTCGGACTGCTGCAGGACATGCGAGCACAGCCGCTCGCAGTCGCTGATGGTCGTGCCCCGGACGGCCTGCTTCACTCGCGGCACCGCGGAAGCGTTGGTGCTGAAGCTCCGCAGCCCCAGGCCGAGCAGCAGCGGCGTCATGTCGGGGTTGGCGGCCATCTCGCCGCAGACCGACACCGGGATGCGGTGCGACGCCGCCCCCGAGACCGTCATCCGGATCAGCCGCAGCACGCCGGGGTGCAGCGGGTCGTAAAGCTCCGCGAC
The DNA here is from genome assembly GCA_964236415.1 of uncultured Acetobacteraceae bacterium. Lineage (GTDB taxonomy): Bacteria > Pseudomonadota > Alphaproteobacteria > Acetobacterales > Acetobacteraceae > CAHJXG01. Next base: position 1,509 of record CAXSEX010000160.1, read on the forward strand.
CTCCATCTCCCCGCGGTCCACGGCGAGGGCGTACATGCACAGGTCGTTGGTGCCGATGGCGAAGAACTCGGCCTCGGCCGCGAGCACGTCGGCGCACAGGGCGGCGCCGGGCGTTTCGACCATGATCCCGAGCGGCGGCAGGGTGGCGGGCAGGGCGGCCCCGCGCTCCCGGAGGCGGTCCGCCACGCGCCGGTAAATCGCCTTGGCCGCCCGGATCTCGGCAACGTTCGTCACCATGGGCAGCAAAACCCGGACCGGCCCGGCGTGGGCGGCGCGCAGGATGGCGGCCAGCTGCGTTTCGAACAGGCCCGGCTGCCGGAGCAGCAGCCGGATGCCCCGCAAGCCGAGCGCCGGGTTGCTGTCGGTCAGCTCCGGCACCAAGCCCGCAGTGACCAGGGCCTCGATCTCCTTCTCGCCGCCCCAGTCCAGGACGCGGATGGTGACGGTGTCGCCGGCCATCGTCTCGACGACGTTGCGGTAGGTCCGGGCCTGCTCGTCCTCCGTCGGCACCGTGTCGCGGTTCATGAACAGGAACTCGCTGCGCAGCAGGCCGATGCCGTTCGCGCCGGATTGCGCGACCATGGGGAGCTCGACCGGCAGCTCCAGGTTCGCCTGCAGGCTCACGGCCACCCCGTCGAGGGTGACGCATTCCAGCCGGCGCAGGCGGCTCAGCCGCTGTCGGTCCCGCGCGAAGCTCGCCACCGCCCGGCGCGCGCCGGACAGGCTGGCGGGGTCCGGGTTCAGGATCACGGTGCCCACCACCCCGTCCACCACCGCCGTGACCCCGGCGTGCAGGCCCGACAGCAGCCCCGGCACGCCGAGCACCGAGGGAATGCCGAGCGCGCGCAGCAGGATCGCGGTATGCCCGTCGGTCCCGCCCTCCTCCGTTGCGACGCCGGCGATCCGCGCGGGATCGATCAGCGCCGCGTCGGACGGGCGCAGGCTTTCGGCGATCAGCACGGCGCCCTGCACCGCGCCGGCAAAGGAGCGGAACGGCGCGCGGGTCAGGTTGCGGACCAGCCGGCGCCCGATCTCCCGCACCTCCTCGGCCTGCCGCGCCGCGTGCCCCCCTGCTGCGTGTTCATCGTCCGACGCCGCGGCGAGCGTGGCGGCGATGGCGTTCGCCTCCTCCATGACCGCGGTTTCGGCCGAAACGAGCCGGTCCCCGATCCGCGCCCGCACCCCGCGGAGCAGCCGGGACGGGCCGAGCATCTGGATGTAGGCGTCGAGCAGCGGCGCGATCTCGCCCTGGCTGTCTTCGGGGAGGACGGCGAGACGGCTGCGCAGCTTGGTCAGCTGCTTGCGCGATTGCAGGACCGCCGCCTCCAGCCGGGCGCCCTCGGCCTGGATGTCGGATGCGTGGATCTTGTGCCGGGTCACCTGGGGCGGCGCTTCCGTGGTGCGGAACACCGGGCCGATGGCCACGCCCGCGCAGGCGGCGATGCCGAACAAGCGCCGCTCTGGCAGCAGGCCGCATCCTGGCTGCGAAGCCGGGGGCTGCAGCGGGGCCGGCTCGGCGTCAGTCCCGTTCATGGAACCCGGCTTCCACCAGGGCCGCCAGGGCGTCCACCGCCTCCTTGGCGTCCCAGCCGTCGCCCTGCAGCTCAAGCTGCGACCCCTTGCCGGCGCCCAGCATCATGAGGCCCATGATGGAGCGCGCGGAAACGGCCTGGCCGTCGCGCACCACATCGACCGAGGCGCCATACCGCTCGGCCAGGGTCACGAACTTCGCGGCGGCCCGGGCATGGAGGCCGCGGGTGTTCGAGATGGTCACGCTCCGCGTGACCAGCGTGGGGCTGCTCGGCGGCGGCGGGTCGCTCACCGGCCTACCCGCCGCAGGTGTTCGGCTTCTTGCACGTTTGCAGGACGTGCGACGCCGCGGCGATGTACTTGCGCCCGGCCGCCTGCGCGCAATCGACGCATTCGCCAAGCGTCTGGCTCGACCGCACCTTGGCCAGCTTGACCAGCATGGGCAGGTTGACGCCCGAGATCACCTCCACCCCGTCGCGGCACATCATGGAGATCGCGAGGTTGCTCGGCGTCCCGCCGTACATGTCGGTGAGCAGCACCACGCCGTCCCCCGTATCGACCTGCGCGATGCTTTGGCGGATGTTCGAGCGGCAGCCCTCCATGTCGTCGTCGGGGCCGATGCACACGGTCGCGACGTTTCGTTGGGTCCCCACGACATGCTCCATTGCCAGACGAAGCTCGTCGGCAAGGCGCCCATGGGTTACCAGCACAAGGCCGATCATCGCGTTGTTCTATGCCTTCCTGATCGAGCTTGGCCCCGGCGTCTCCGGGAGTGCGGGATGGCCCAAAGGGCTGCCATCGTCCGCAGGGGGGGCCGTCGTCAATCCCTCTCGCTCCAGTTCACGATGCGTCACGGTCACGCGCCACTCCTTTTGCTCAGCTTGGCTGCCAGATGGCGCAGGCAGGCTGCGGGCCAAGAGGTTCACAACATGCACGGAACGGTGCCGCCCGCCGGTGCATCCCACCGCGATCGTGGCGTACTTCTTGCCTTCCTGCACGAAGCGAGGAAGGACGAGGGTAAGCAAGGCTTTGACACCGTCGATGAAGCCGGTGAAATCCGGATCGGCCTCGATATAGGACGCGACCGCCGCATCCAAGCCCGTCCGTGGCCGCAGCACGGGATCATAGTGCGGGTTGCGCAGGAACCGCGCATCGAACACCATGTCGGCTTCGCGGGGCAGACCCGCCGGAAACGCGAAGGAAACGAGCGACACCGCCATTCCTGGTTGCTGGGCGCCGTTTGGCAGGTCGGGGCGGAAGCGCGCCTCGATCACCTTGCGGAGTTCGGCCAGGGGAAGGTGAGACGTGTCGATCACCAGGTCGGCCTGCTTGCGGAGCGGCCGGATCAACTCGGCTTCCTCCGTGATCCCATCGAGCACGCGGCCTCCCGGCGAAAGCGGGTGCCGGCGCCGGGTCTCGGTGAAGCGCCGGAGCAGCACGGTTTCGTCCGCCCAGGCATAAACAAGCTCGGGCCGCAGCTTCGGGTTCTGGCACAGCGTCGCAAGCGTCGAAAGGACCAGGGCCGGGTTGAAGCCCCGGCTGCGCGCGTCCAGCCCGATGGCCAGCGGGCGCTCGCTGCGGACCACGAGGTCGGGAACCATGGTCAAAGGCGGGTTGTCGACCGCCTCGTACCCGAGGTCCTCCAGCGTGCGCAGGATCGACGCCTTGCCGGCGCCCGACAAGCCGCTCACCAGGACGACGCGCAGCACCGTCACGCAAAGGCCCCAGCGACTTGGGACGCCCGCAGCAGGGCGCAGTCCAGCGCCAAGGCGACCCGGATGGGCGCGGAGCATTCGGCCGGGTCGATCGACACCAGCGGCAGCGCCGTTCCCGCGTGCCGGGCGGGGCTGGGCATGCGCGGCGGCTTCGCCAACTGGACGGCGAGCGCCAGCCGGGCCTTCTGCACGAAAGGCCACCGCATGATGCCCAGGCCGCGCACCTCCATCAGGCCCGCCAAGGGGTCCGGCGCCCACGCCCAGCCATCCTCGATGCAGACCTGATCGTCCGAGACAAGCGCAAAGCCGTGATGGAGCAAGCGCAGCAAGAGATCAGATTTTCCAGTGCCCGACGGCCCCAAGAGCAGCACGCCATGATCGTCGCGGGCGGCGCAGCTTCCGTGAATCTGCATGACCTGCGTTGTGTGGCCCGAATTGGGTCCGAATGGAAGCATCTTGTCACATGGGTGTGAAAGGGCGCTTTCGCAAACCCTCCCGGACCCGGCCTCACGCGAGGCCCGTCAGGCGTGCGGCAAGCGCACGATGAAGCGCGCCCCCAGGACCTGGCCCGCGTCGTCCACGCGGTTCTCAGCGGCGATGCGGCCCTTCAGGGCTTCCACGATCTGCCGGCTGATCGACAGGCCCAGGCCGGAATGCTGGCCGAACTGCTCGCCCGCCGGGCGCTCCGAGTAGAAGCGGTCGAAGACGTGCTCCAGCTTCGCGGCGGGAATGCCCGGGCCTTCGTCGGACACGCTGATCTCGACAATGGCGCCGGTCGCCTGCGCTTGCAGGAAGATCCGGCCGTTCGCCGGGGAAAAGCTGCGGGCGTTGCCGATCAGGTTGCGCAGCACCTGGACCAAGTGGCCCTCCACCGCCTGCACCAGCAGCGGCGCGCCGGGCACGTCGAGCACGATCACCGGGTCCTGCTCCCCCCGCGTGGCGTCGTGGATCTCGGCCAGGATCGCCAGGATCGACCCGACATCGACCGGCTCCGTCTTGGTGCGCGACAGCTCGGCATCGACCCGGCTCGCGTCGCTGATGTCCGTGATCAGGCGGTCCAGGCGCACCACGTCTTCCGAGATGATGGACAGGAGGCGGCGCTGCCCGTCCGGGTTGTCGATGCGCCGCAACGTCTCGATGGCGCTGCGGATGGAGCTGAGCGGGTTCTTGATCTCGTGCGCCACGTCGGCCGCGAACCGCTCGGTCGCGTCCATCCGGCCCCAAAGCGCCACCGCGCTTTCGGTCAGGGCATGGGCCAGCTGCCCCACCTCGTCCGTGCGGCGCAGCAGGACCGAGGGGACGGTGCCCGAACGGCCGCGGCCTTCCCGCATCTCGTGGGCGGCGCCGGCCAGGCGCAGGATCGGGCGCGCGATGGTCAGCGACAAGTACCAGGACAGCGCCACCGTCAGCACCAGCGCCAGGGCGAACAGCCCCAGGATGCTCATCCGCACCGTCAGCAGGCTGTCGTCCACCTCCCGCGCCTCGCGCGTCAGCAGCACGATGCCGATCGTGCTGCGGTTGCGCAGCACCGGCTCCGCCACCGTCACCAGCAGCCGGTCGTCCTGGGTGCGACGGATGTAGGGCGGCATCTCGCGCCCCGAGTTGGAGCCGGTCATCCGCAGCTCCTCCTTGACGTTGGGCTGCCAGTCGATGCCGGCGGCGTTCGGGCTGATCTCCACGAACGGACCCTGTGCCTTGTGCGGCAGCAGCGACATCAGCCGGTCGTACACGGCGCCAACCGTGTCGAGCGTCCGGCTGCGCACGGCGGCGGGCGGCAGCGGCTCCGTCACCACCGCCTCGCCCGCGCCTTCCCGCACCCGGCTGTCCGCGATGAGCTGGCCGTCCGGCGCGTAAAGCCGCGCTTGGGCGTTGGGCGTCGGCTCCGTCAGCCGCCGGAGCAGCGGCCGGGCCAGGTCGGGCTGCAACGTCGGGTTCTCCGGGCTTTGCTCGCGCACCGCGCTTTCGCCCAACGCCCCGGCGTAGATGCGCGCCTGCTCCCGCAACGCCTGCACCTCGGCTTCCAGCAGCCCGTTCTCGTACTGGTCGAGGTAGAGCAGCGCCGCCACCAGCAAAGCGAGCGGCAGCGCGTTGACCAGCAGGATGCGGCGCAGCAGCGGCGACGCCCAGCGCGGCCCGGCGGCGCGCGGCCGGCCGCCCGCCTGGGCTGCGGGCGCCGCGCCCGCCGCCTCGCCCACCCGGGCGGCGGGTGCCGCCACGCTGCCGCCGCTGTCAGGCATGGGTTGCCCGCATCCCCTCACTGGTCCTTGTAGCGGTAGCCGATGCCGTACAGCGTCTCGATGTGGTCGAAGCTGTCGTCGGTGGTGCGGAACTTCTTGCGCACCCGCTTCACGTGGCTGTCGATGGTGCGGTCGTCGACGTAGATGCTTTCGCCGTAAGCCGCGTCGATCAGCTGGTCCCGCGACTTCACCATGCCGGGCCGGGCCGCCAGCGCCTTGACCAGCAGGAACTCGGTCACGGTCAACTGGATGTCCCGGCCGCGCCACGCGCATTGGTGCTTGGTCTCGTCGAGCACGAGGTCGCCGCGCACCATGACCCCGCCCGGCGCCGCGCCGGACCCTTCGGCCCGGCTGGTCTCGTTGCGCCGCAGCAGCGCCCGGATGCGCTCGATCAGCAGGCGCTGGCTGAACGGCTTGGTGATGTAGTCGTCGGCGCCGAGCCGCAGCCCCATCAGCTCGTCCACCTCCTCGTCCTTGCTGGTGAGGAAGATGACCGGGAGCTGGCTGCGCGCCCGCAGCCGCTGCAGCAGCTCCATCCCGTCCATGCGCGGCATCTTGATGTCCAGCACCGCCAGATCGACCGGCTTCGCGATCAGGGCCTGCAACGCGCTTTCCCCGTCCGTGTAGGTGCGGACCAGGAAGCCCTCAGCCTCCAAGGTCATGGACACAGAGGTCAATATATTGCGGTCGTCATCAACCAGTGCGATGGTCTGCTTCATGGACGTGTCGCCTTCGTCAACCGGTCGTGGGGCCAGGCGTAGTGGACGCCCGGCATATTCGTTCTATCTGGGGATGGACGATGGCGGAATGCAGGGAGCATTGAAAGTGTCCACCACGGCAGGACCGACGCCCACGCCCGTTCCGGACGCCCGCGCTCTGCTGCGCGCCGCCCGGGTCGGCACGCTCGCGACCAGCGGCGACGGCCAGCCCTTCGCGTCCCTGGTGACGCCTGCCGCCGCGCCTGACGGCTCCGTGCTGCTGCTGCTGTCCGGCCTGTCGGAGCACACGCGCCACCTGCGCGACGAGCCGCGCTGCGCCGTCATGGTCGCGGGACCGCCGGCCGAAGCCAACCCGCAGACCGCCCCCCGCCTCACGGTCACCGGGCTGGCCATGCCCGAGCCTGACCCCGCGCTCAAGGCGCGCTGGGTTTCGCTGCATCCCTACGCCGCCTTCTACGCGGGTTTCGGGGATTTCCAGCTTTGGCGCGTCGTGCCGAGGGCCGGGCTGTATATCGGCGGCTTCGCCAGCGCCACGCGGCTGCGCCAGGCCGACCTCGCCTGGGACCCAGCCGCGGTGGAAGCGGTTGCCGCCGCGGAACACGGTGTCCTCGCCCACTGCAACGACGACCACGCCGACGCGCTCGATCGGATCGCCGCCGCCCGCGGCGCGGACGGGCCGGGGTGGCGCATGGTGGCCTGCGACGTGGACGGCTGCGACCTGGCCCGCGAGGAGGCGGTGCTGCGCATCCCCTGGTCCGCCCCGGTCGCGGACGCCGGCGGCATCCGCACCGAGTTGGTCCGCCTCGTGAGAATGGCGCGAGCTTAGTACGGAACGACGCTGGACGGTGCGGTGCGCCTCGCCTAATAGGCCAGGAACCATCAATGCGTCCTTCCCGCAGGCAGGACCGCTTCAGGGAGTGAACACAGTGTCCCAGGCAGATGCCGCGTCCGTCCTCGCCGGCACCACCGTGTTCCCCGGCCGCGCCGTGCACGCCAACCTGTCGGCCCCGCAGCTTGTCGCCAACGCGCTGCGCCGCAACGAGGGCACGCTTTCGTCCGACGGCGCCCTGATCGTCAAGACCGGCGCCCACACTGGCCGCTCGGTCGCGGACAAGTTCATGGTGGATGAACCCGAAGTCTCGGCCGACGTGTGGTGGCGTCACGGCAACCAGAAGTTGGCGCCGCGCCACTACTCGATTCTGAAATCGCGTGTCCAGGGCTACCTGCAAGGCCAGGAACTGTTCACCCAGGACCTGTATGCCGGCGCCGACCCCGCGCACCGCGTCCGCGTCCGCCTGGTCAGCACGGAAGCGTGGCACACCCTGTTCGCCCGCAACATGTTCATCCGGCCGGAGCCTGCGGCGCTGGCCGGCTTCACCCCGGATTACGTGATCCTGCACGCCCCCCATTTCCAGGTCGACCCGGCCATCGACGGGGTGCGCTCCACCACCGCCATCGTCGTCTCGCTCACCGAACGGGTCATCGTGATCGCCGGCAGCGAGTACGGGGGCGAGATCAAGAAGTCGATCTTCGGCATCACGAATTGGGTGCTGCCGGCCAACGGCGTGCT
>CAXSEX010000161.1:0-9276 GCA_964236415.1 uncultured Acetobacteraceae bacterium
ATCACCTTCGCTTCGGTTCGCAGCTTCTGCACGAGTTCGGCCACCGAGCCGACCTTGACGCCGGCGCTGCGGCGCGGCGGCTCCGCCACCTTGACCAGCCGCAGCCGGGGCGCCGGGTCCACGCCGAGGTCGGCGGGCTTGACCGTTTCGATGGGCTTCTTGCGCGCCTTCATGATGTTGGGCAAGGACGCATAGCGCGGCTCGTTCAAACGCAGGTCCGTGGTGACGATGCAGGGCATGTTCAGCTCCAGCGTTTCCAAGCCCCCGTCGATTTCCCGCGTCACCACCAGCTTGTCGCCCTCGATGGCGACGCGGCTCGCGAACGTGCCCTGCGGCCAGCCGAGCAGGGCGGCCAGCATCTGCCCGGTCGCGTTCATGTCGTCGTCGATGGCCTGCTTGCCCATGATGATCAGGCCGGGCTGTTCCTTGTCGGCCAGCGCCTTAAGCAACTTGGCAACCGCCAGCGGCTGCAGCTCCACGTCCGTTTCCACCAGGACGCCGCGGTCCGCGCCCATGGCGAGCGCCGTGCGGATCGTTTCCGCGCAGGCAGCGACGCCCATGGAGACTGCGATGATCTCGGTGGCGATGCCTTTCTCCTTCAAGCGCACCGCCTCCTCGACGGCGATCTCGTCGAAGGGGTTCATCGACATCTTGACGCCCGCCGTCTCGACGCCGGAGCCATCCGCCTTGACTCGCACCTTCACATTGTAATCGACGACGCGCTTGACGGGGACAAGGAGCTTCATGGAACTGCCATTGGGTTATGGGTAAGGGGGCGCACGCCGGGCGAGGCCAGGCCCGGCAGCCCTCCGCGGCACGGCGAAAATCGACCGAACCTTATGGGGCAGGCTATCGGGATGTCAAACGGGGCCGGGCCTGCCATCAACCCCGCAGAAGCGAGAGCAGGATGACGAACAGGACCAGCGCCACGGCTTGCAGGACGACGCGCCAGCGCATCAGGGTGTTGGACAGGCGCGCGTTCTCTCCGCCGCGCGCCAGGCCGATCAGCCCGGCGAACAGCACGCCCACCGTCCCCAGCATCGCCAAACCCACCAGGATCGTCAGCAACGTCGTCATCGGCAGCACCTGACCATGGCATGAAGCTGGGCGCTCCGTCGGCGATGTCACCCCCGGCCCGCCCCTGGCCCTCCATTGACACGGTTTGCGCACGGGTGTTCGACGCTGCGCATGCATCCGCGCTTCCTGCCCATGATCTTGCTTCCGGTTCTTGCGCTGAGCTTCACATCGCCCGGGCACAGCCAGGCGCCGGCACCGCCGGCCTCAGCCGTCCCCCAAGCTGCCGCCCCCCAAGGCGCCGCGGCTCAAACAGCGCCGGGTCAGGCCGCCCCGGCGCTGGCGCCTGCGCAAGCCCAGCAGGTGCTGGACCTGCTGCGGGACGACAAGCGCCGGGCCGAGTTCACCACGATGTTGGAAAGCCTGGCCAAAGCCGCGCCGGCCGTGGGCGCGGCCACGCCTGCCCCCGCGGCGTCGGCTGCTTCTGCAGCCCCGGCTGCCTCAGCGGCTCCAGCCGCGGGGCCGAGCCAGATCCTGCCGCTCAAGCCCGACAGCCTGGGCGCCCAGGTCGTTGACCAGACCGCGACGGCGATTGCCACGACAGGGTCGCAGCTCGCCACGGTGCTTCGTTCCGTGAACGATTTCCCGCTGCTGTGGCGCTGGATCACGACGCAGGCGGAAACCCCGGATTTCCGCGCCCGCCTGCTCGACGCTCTGTGGCGGCTTGCCGTCATCGTCGGGAGCGGGCTGGTCGTCGAACTCGCCGTCATCCGCCTGCTGCGCCGGATGCGCGTCGTCCTGGGCCAGTGGACCCCAGCCAATGCGGACCCGGCGGACGCTTCCGTGCCGAGGCCCGAGTCCGGGCTGGCCGCGGCCGAGGCCGGCGAAACCGAGCAATCCCAGAACCGCCAGCTCAGCCAGGCGGCGGGCACGCTGAGGCGGCTGCCCTACCTGGCCGGCCGCCTGCTGCTGGACCTGCTGCCCATCGCCGCCTTCGCCGCAGTCGTCGTCCTGCTGCTCGGCACCGAGCTTGGCGAACCCGCGATTGCCCGGCTCGCCGTTCAAGAGGTGCTCGACGCCTACGTCCTCAGCCGGGTGGCGCTGAGCGTCACGGCGATGCTGGTGTCCCCGGCCGCGCCCCGGCTGCGGCTCCTGCACGTTTCGGATTGGGCGGCGGGGTTCCTGACCCGGTGGGTGCGCCGGGTCGTCGCCGTGGGCGTCACCGGCTACGTGCTGGCCGAGGTCGGGCTGCTGTTCGGCATGTACCAGACCGCGCACGACGCGCTGCTGAAGCTGTTCGCGCTTGTGGCGCACGGCTGCTTGATCGTGGCGGTGCTGCAGTCCCGGTCGCACGTGGCCGCCGCGATCCGCGCGCCGTTCCCGGCGGAGGGCGTTTGGGCGTCGCTGCGGAACCGCCTGGCGGACCGATGGCACCTGGTCGCCATCTTCTACCTCGCAGCACTCTGGCTGGTTTGGGCGGCGGAGCTGCGCAACGGCTACGTCCGGCTCATCCACTTCTTCCTGGTCACCACGGCCGTCATGCTGGCATCCCGGCTGGCCGGGGTCGTGCTGATCGGCGGCCTCGACCGCGCGCTGCGCTTCGACCCGGCGCTGCTGGCCCGCCACCCGGGACTGGCCGAGCGCGCCATGCTCTACCGACCCGTGCTGCGCACCGCGATCATGGCCGTGCTCGCGGCCGCCACGGTCCTTGGGCTGCTCGAAGTGTGGAACCTCGGCCCGGTGGATTGGCTGGTGCGCAACGGCCTGGGCGGGCGCGTCGCGTCGGCGATGACGGTTGTCGCTGTCACCGTCCTGCTCGCGGTGGTGGTGTGGGAGGGCGCGAACGCGGCGATTGCCCAGCACCTCGCGCGCTTGTCGGCGGAGGCGCACCTGGCGCGCGCCGGGCGGCTGCGCACGCTGATGCCGATGCTCCGCACGCTGCTGCTGTCCGCCATCCTGCTGGTCGTCGCGCTGGTCGTGCTGAGCGAGCTTGGCGTCAACGTGGCGCCGCTGCTGGCCGGCGCGGGGGTGATCGGCATCGCCGTGGGCTTCGGGTCGCAGAAGCTGGTGCAGGACCTGATCACCGGCCTGTTCCTTCTGCTGGAAAACACGATGCAGGTCGGCGACGTCGTGACGCTCGGTGGGCTGACCGGCACGGTGGAGGCGCTGTCGATCCGCACCATCCGCCTGCGTGCGCTCGACGGCTCCGTGCACATCGTCCCGTTCAGCGCGGTGACGACCGTCACCAACCAGACCCGCGACTACGCCTACGCGCTGCTCGACATCAGCGTGGGCCTGAACGAGGAGCCGGCCGAGGTCATCACGGTGGTGCGCGACCTGGCGGCCGAGCTGCGGCGCGACCCGAAATGGGCCTCGCTGGTGCTGGAGGAGCTGGATGTCATGGGCGTCGAGAAGTTCGTCGATGCGGCCTGGGTGCTGCGCGTGCGGATGAAGACGCAGCCCGCCAGCCGCTGGTCGGTGGGCCGCGAGCTGAACCGCCGGGTGAAGGTGCGCTTCGACGAGCTTGCGATTGAAAGCCCGCTCACCTCCTACCGCGTGCTGAGCGCGGCGCCCGCGCCGGCGCCCGGCTTGGCAGCAGACCCGGCCCCGGCGGCCCCCGTCCCCGAAAAGCCGATGCAGGAAAAACCGATGCAGGAAAAGGTGGCATGAGCGGTCTCGATCCCTGGGCGGCGGCGTTGCGCGACCGCGGCTACGCCTTTGTGCAGGCGCCGGCGATGGCCAAGGCGCTGCTGGCGGCCGGGCTGTCCGACTGGGACGGTTTCGCCCGCACCTGGGATGACCTGGGCCTCGACACCTACATGGCCGACGGCGGACGCTACCGGAAGCGCCGCCACGCCGCGTTCCTCGTGAGCCGGGCAGGCGCCGCGCGCAAGCCGGACCAGCCGCATTACCAGAGCCGCGACTACAACGCGCTGAACGGCGGCATCGCCCGCTGGTTCGACCCGGTCACGCCCGCCGCGGCCGACTCCGCCGCGTTCGGGGCGATCCTGCGCACCTGCCACGCCTTGTTCGACGGCCTGACCCCCGCGCCCGCCTGGCACGTCGAGGCGCACCAGTTCCGCATCGAGGCGCGTCCAGGCCAGTCCGGCCAACCAACGCCCGAGGGCATGCACCAGGACGGCGTGGACTGGGTGCTGGTGCTGATGGTCGGCCGGGTCAACATCGCATCAGGCTCCACCAGCATCCATGGCCTGGACCGCACGCTGCTCGGCAGCTTCACCCTGGACGTGCTGATGGATGCGGCGCTGGTGGACGATCACCGGGTGTTCCACGGGGTCACGCCCGTGCAGCCGTTAGATCCGGGACAGCCCGCCCACCGGGACGTTCTGGTGGTCACCTTCCGGCGCGAAACCGCGCTTCCGGGCCTCTGACACATCGAACGACGACTGCCGGCTGGCCGGCAGCGTCAGCAGCGCCTGCAACCCCGGCGAGGCGTCCAGGAGGCGCAGGACGCCGCCGTGCAGCTCCGCCACCGCCCGCACCAGCGTCAGCCCCAAGCCGTATCCCGGCGTGTTGCGCGCCGTTTCCCCGCGGAAGAACCGGTCGGTCGCGCGGGCCTGGTCCAGGGGCGGGATGCCCGGCCCTCCGTCGAGCACCGCGACCTCCAGCAACTCCGGCCACGCGCCGGGGACGCGGCGCGCCCGCAGCGTGACCGCGCCGCCGGGCGGCGAGAACTTGATCGCGTTGTCCAGCAGGTTCGCCACCGCCTGCTGGATCAGCTCCCGGTCGCCCCAGACCGGCAGCGGCTTGGCGGCCTGCAGCGTCAGCGTCAGCCCGCGCTCCTCCGCCACCGCGCCGTAAAGCTCGGCCAGGTCCGCCAGCAGCGGGCCGACATCCAGCGCCTTGAAGGCGTAGCGCCCGGCGCCGGCCTCGATCTCCGCGATGCGCAGCAGCGCCTGGAACACCGCGGTGACGCCGTCGAGGTCCATGACTGCGCGGTCCACCGCGGCGCGAAGCTCGGCGGTGCTTCCGGCATTCGCCGCCGCGTCCTCCAGCCGGGCGCGGGCGCGGGTGATCGGGGTGCGCAGGTCGTGCGCGATGGCGTCGGACACCTGGCGCACGCCGTCCATCAGCCGGCTGATGCGGTCCAGCATGTCGTTGAACGTTTCCGCCAGGCGGTCGAACTCGTCGCCCCGGCCTGACAGCCCGATGCGCGGCGGCAGCTCGCCCGCCGAGATCGCCGCCGTGGTTTTCGTGACATGCCCCATCATGCGCGTGAACATCCGCCGCACCGTGAGCGCCCCCGCCAGCCCCAGGATGCCGACCGCCGCCAGCGCCCAGGCCATCATGTCGGTCAGCAGGCGCTGCAGCGCGGCGCGGGCCTGCACGTCGCGCCCGACCAGCAGCGCGGTGCCGTCGGGCAGCGAGAAGCGGCGAAGCCGCGCCAGGCTGGCCTCCCCGTGATGCCGGGTCGGCAGCTCGTAAACGAAGCCCTCCTGCGCCACCTCCGCCGGCCAGGCCGGGAGGTTGCCGCCCAGGCGCTGGCCCGCCGGGTCGAGCACGAGGTAGATGCCATCGTCGTCGGCGTCGCCGGCCAGGCGGGCCTCGATGTTCACCAGCAGCGCCGCATTGCCGCTATCCTGCCACCGCTTGGACAGCACCTGCGCGTCGGCGCGGATGGCGGCGTCCACCTGGGCGTTCAGCAGGCCGATCGTGGCCCACCACAGGAGCAGCATCAACGTCAGCACGCTCAAGGCGAACAGCCCGGCATAGACAAGCGCCAAGCGGGCGCCGGCGGAGCGGAACAGGCGGCGCAGCCGGGCGGCGGTGCGCACCGCGCCTGAGCAGGCATTCGTGGCCTGCGCCCCAGCGGCAAACCCTACGGGTTTCCGCGAGGACGCCTGCTCAGGTTTTCTTGACGGACGCATCATTCTGCCTGCTCCGTGCAAGCGCACTCGGCGGAATGATGCTTACTCGCCGCGTAGCATGTAGCCGGCGCTGCGGACGGTCTGGATGGAGGCCGCGTCGAACGGCTTGTCGATCTTCTGGCGCAAACGGGATACGTGCACGTCGATCACGTTGGTCTGGGGATCGAAATGATAATCCCAGACGCCCTCCAGCAGCATGGTGCGCGTCACCACCTGCCCGGCGTGCCGCATCAGGAACTCCAGCAGGCGGAACTCCCGCGGTTGCAGGTCGATCTTGCGCCCGCGGCGGCGCACCGTGCGGGACAGCAGGACCATTTCCAGGTCGCCGACCACGAGCCGTGTCGCGCTTTGGGCCGCGTTCTGGGCCGCCCGGCCCCGGCGCATCAGCGCCTCCACCCGGGCGAGCAGCTCGCTGAACGCGAACGGCTTGGTCAGGTAGTCGTCGCCGCCCGCCTGCAAGCCCCGCACCCGGTCGTCCACGCCGACCATGGCCGACAGGAACAGCACTGGGGTCTGGTTGTCCTGCGCGCGCAGCGTTTCCAGCACCCTCAGGCCGTCCAGCCCGCCGGGCAGCATGCGGTCCAGGATGATGGCGTCGAACGGCTCCCGGGTGGCGAGCGACAGGCCGTCCACGCCGTTGTCCGCCTGCGCCGCCTCATGCCCGGCTTCCCGCAGGCCCTTGGCCACGAAGCCCGCCACGTCCGAATCGTCCTCAACCACCAGGATGCGCATGGCTCAGCCCGGCGCCTTCAACTCGGCGCTTCCTGGGCGCGGCGGCCGACGGTGACCGGCAGCTCGAAGTTCTGCCCGCTGCGGCGCACGGACAGCTTGACGGCGCTGCCGGGCTGGGCGGCGGCGACCGCGCGGATCAGGCCGCGGGCGCTGTCCACCCGGTCGCCGTTCACCGCCAGCACCACGTCGCCGGGCCGCAGCCCGGCGCGCGCCGCAGGGCCGGTGCGGTCGATGCCCGCGATCTCCACGCCGTTGTTCGCCACCCGGCCCGGCGCGTCCTGCACGGACACGCCGAGCCAGCCGCGGTCGATCCGTCCCTTGTCCCGCAGGTCCGACACGATCCGGGTCGCGATCTCGCTCGGCACCGCGAAACCGATGCCGACCGACCCGCCGGTGGGGGACACGATGGCGGTGTTCACCGCGATCACCTCGCCGTCCAGGTTGAAGGTCGGCCCGCCGGAGTTGCCGGGGTTGATCGGCGCGTCGATTTGCAGGAAGTCGTCGAACGGCCCGGCGCCGATGTCCCGCCCGCGCGCCGACACGATCCCCGCCGTGACCGAGCTGCCCAGCCCGAACGGGTTGCCGGCGGCGAGGATCCAGTCGCCGACCTCGACCGCGCGGCTGTCACCCCATCTCACGAAAGGGAGCGGGGTCGGGCTGCTCACCCGGATCACCGCGATGTCCGTCAGGTCGTCCGAGCCGATCAGCCGCGCCGGCAACTCCGTCCCGTCCGCCAGCGCCACGGTGATGCGGTCGGCACGGCCGACGACGTGGTTGTTGGTGACAATCAGCCCGTTCGGGTCGATGATGAAGCCGGAGCCGGCGCCCAGCACCTGCTCCCGCCGGCCGCGGAACCGCTCGCGGAACTGCCGCTCGAACGGGGTGCCGCGCAGCTCCGGCGGGATCGCGGCGGCCACGTCGGTCGGGCTGCGTCCTTCCGTCACCGCAATGTTGACCACGGCCGGCACCACGCGCTTGACCAAGGGCGCGAAGCTCGCCGGCGCGGTGCCGGCGCTGCGCAGGGGGCCGAGCGACTCGGCCCGGGCCGGGTAGTTCGAGCAGCCGGACAGCACGAGCGCCGTCGCAGCCAGGACAGCGCGAAGGCCGGGTTTCATGGTTGAAGGCTCCTTGACGACGAGTCTGCGGTTAAGATGGCGTGAAAACGCTGGTTGCAAAAGCTCAATCGCCGGATGGGCGCTCCGGCCAGTCGTGCCGGGGGTAACGGCCGCGCATATCCTTGCGAGCGTCGGCCCAGGCGCCGCGCCAGAAGCCCGCGAGGTCCGCGGTGATCGCGATGGGCCGGCCGGCCGGGGACAGCAGCGCCAGTTGCAGCCTCACCCGCCCGCCCGCCAGGCTCGGCGTCGCCGAAAGGCCGTAGAACGCCTGCGCCCGCGCGCTCGCGAGCGGCACCGGCTGCGCGTAGTCCACCGCCGCCCGCCCGCCCGGCAGCGCCAGGTGCGTCGGCAGATCCCGGTCCAGCCGCGCCGCGCGCTGCGGCCCCAGCAGGCCGCGCAGGATGCCATGGAGGTCGAGGCCCGATACATCCGCCAAGCGCGACGATCCCAGCAGATGCGGCGCGAGCCACTGCCCGACGCCCGCGGCCAGGCCGGCGTCGGACAGGTCGGGGGTGTCCGGGTCCAGCTCCCGCAGCCGGGCGGCGCGGGCCTGCAACTGCCGGGCGGCGTCGGTCCAGGGCAGCGCGTCCAGGCGTCGGCCCACGGCCTCGGCCAGCGCGGCGGCGGTGGCCCCGGGGTCGGCGGCCACCGTGCGGTCCTCCAGCACCAGCGCGCCCAGCCGGCGGCGCCGGCGGGACAACACTGCGCCGGACGCCGGGTCGAAGCCGCTTTCGACGGTTTCGGTCACCTGCGCCTCCACGCACGGCGGCAGGGCGGCCGGGTTGAGGGGGGCGGCGAGGCGGATGCGGGCGGAGGTCTTGAGGTCCAGGCTGGCGACCGCCAGCAGCGGCGCGTCGGCCAGGCGGTCGTTGCGCGGCAGCCGGGCGCCGCCGCCGCCGGACAGGCGGAACGACCCCGGCTCGCCCCGCCGCTGCGCGATGCGGTCCGGGAACGCCGCCGCCAGCAGCGGGCCGGGGTCGCCGGCGGCGCCCGCCTTCGTGCCGAGGCGGCGGCGGTAGGCGGCGGATTGCTGGCGGATGCGGCTCAGGGCGCCGCGGTCCACGTCGCCCCAGTTTGCGTCACTCCTGGCGCCGGCCAGCGCGTCGAGGCGCAGCTGCAGGTCGGCCGGCGCGTCGCGGCCCCGCAGCGGGTCGCGCTCTTCCAGCAGCGCCGCCAGGTCCGCCGCCAGCGCCGCCTCCTCCGACCCGTCCGCTGACAGCATCATCGCCGCGAGCCGGGGGTGCGCCCCGAGCGCCGCCATGCGCCGTCCCTGCGGCGTGATGCGCCCGCCCGCATCGACCGCGCCCAGCCCAGCCAGCAGCGCCCCCGCGGCGGCCAGCGCGCCGGCGGGCGGCGGGTCCGGGAACGGCAGGTCGCCCGGCGCCGTGCCCCACGCGGCGCAGTCGAGCAGCAGGCCCGACAGCTCGGCCTCCAGGATCGCCGGCCGGTCATAGGGCGGCAGGCCGCGGTGCAGCGCCGGGGTCCACAGCCGGATCGCCACCCCCGGCCCTTCCCGCCCCGCCCGC
>CAXSEX010000162.1:0-9129 GCA_964236415.1 uncultured Acetobacteraceae bacterium
TACAAGATCGACCAGGCAGGGTGATAGGAGTCGATCCATGGAAACGCGATACTAGGTCGGGCCAGCGGGCAAGACGGCCGCGGCGGTCGCGCCAGGTGGCCGCTGCTTCGTCGAACCAGCGACCGTCCGGTAGGCAGCGGAGCTGCGCCAAATGCGGTCGACCGCAGCCCTGGCACCGGCCGGCGGCGCGCTCGAACCGAACCCGGCGGCTCAGCTCGCGCCAGTGCGCGGGATAGAGGGAGCGCAACTCGGCGCGGATTGGCATAGCTACGCGGCCGCCTGCTTGCCGAGCACCCGATACACGCTGGCCCGGCCGATACCGAGCCGCCGGGCGATGGCCGCCGGGCCGAGCTTTTCCTCGTCGCGGAGCTGCCGAACGGCGGCGGGGTCAATCTTCGGCCTGCGCCCCTTGTAAGCACCACGCGCCTTGGCGGCGGCGATGCCTTCCATTTGCCGCTCGCGCCGGAGATTGGTCTCGAACTCAGCAAACACGCCAAGCATGTCGAGGAACGCCTTGCCTGCGGCGGTGCCGGTGTCGATCGGCTGCTCGGTCGCCCGCAGCGCTACACCCTTCTCTTTCAGTTCATGGACGATGTCCTGAAGATCCTTCATGGACCGGGCCAGCCGGTCGATCCGGGTGACAACCAGGGCGTCGCCCGGCCGGAGAAAGTCGAGTAGCACTTGCAGCTCGGTGCGGCCGTCGCGGCGGGCGCCGCTGGCCTTCTCGGCACGGATTATGTCGCAACCGGCCGCCTTCAGCGCGGTGCGCTGAAGAGCGAGGTCCTGCTCGATGGTGGAAACACGCGCATAGCCGTAGAGGGACATTGGAAAGACCGAACCGGAGGAATCGTCTCGCTAGAGTCTAGACCTGCTTCCGCCGCTGTCTCAAGAGCCCAATTCCAGCCCAAATGAGACGTACATTCATGTCTCATGGTGCTGCCGCGCTGGGGTGTACCTCAACGGAACTATGCCCTTTCGTGGTGGACAGCGGAACCGGTAGATGTCTCCTCCGCCCTGATTAAATACGAGGCGAATGGCCATACGATGGATCAAGCGACCGACGCCGGACTATGCGACCGGCTCCCTGGCACCGCCCTGCCTGATGTTTCCCTCCCATCCACCAAAGGCGGCGGCACCGTCGCCCTTGCGGCGCTAACTGCCCCCCGTACGGTGATCTACTGCTATCCCCGGACCAGTGAGCCGGGGCAGCCCGCGCCGACCGGCTGGGACGTGATCCCCGGCGCGCGTGGCTGCACTCCGCAAGCCTGCACTTTTCGCGACCATCACCAGCAACTGGCCGCCCTCCGGACTGAAGTCTTCGGGCTGAGTACGCAGTCTACGGCCTACCAGGCGGAAATGGCCGAACGCCTGCATTTGCCCTTCGCAGTCCTCAGCGACGAGCACTTCGCCTTCACCGACGCGCTCGGGCTGCCGACCTTTGAGACGGACGGCATGCGCCTCCTGAAGCGGCTGACATTGATCGCACAGGGCAACCGAATAGAGGCCGTCTTCTACCCGGTCCCGGCTCCCGAACGGAGTGCCGAGACCGTGCTGGCATGGCTCAGGGCACACCCGCTTCCCACCTGATAGGTCCGCTATGGGTCGAGAGCGCCCATACTGTGGATTCCGACAGGGCCGCCCGGCTGGGCGAAATGCACTTTCGGTTCCGTTGCTACCGGACCCCCATCTTGGCGTCCAGCTCCGCCACCTGCTCAAGCGCAACCCGCTTCACCTCCCGGCTCGGCCTCGTCTTGTCCTGCCAGAGTCCCGCCAGCAGCTTGACGCGATCCATCGGGATCCCGAAATCGCGGGCGCGCCGGATGAACCGCAACGTATCCACCTCGTGGCTCCCGTAGGTCCGATAGCCCGCCGCCGTGCGCCCGGCGCGGGGGATGAGATCGATGTCCTCGTAATAGCGCAGCATCTTGGCGCTCACACCCGACGCTTTCGCGGCCTCGCCAATGTTCATGGCCTACCTCCGTCCACCTGTTGATGAGGGCTGCCACCGTGGGAAGGTCAAGGCTCATCCGGACCGCTTGACCTCCCCTTGATGGGAAGCACCAAATCTCCGTCCAGGCCAGCAGATCCGTTGACTTCCGGAGTGGATGCCATGGACAACCACAACCACGACTACCACCAGCACACCAAGGGGTCAGGATGCTGCGGCGGAGGCACCAAGGTTGCGGAGCCTGCCGACACGGTCACCGTCACCGACCCGCGACCGGTTGATGAAGTGGTGCGACTCAACATTCGAGAGTTGTGGGAAGCATGCGTCCAACGTGGGGAGAACAGAGCCGCTATTCGGGCAGGCTGAGGCTGCCGTCGGCCGCGATGGCAAAGCCTGGGTTCCAGGCAATTTCCCAAACGAAGCCCTCGGGATCAGCGAAGTGCCCGTGATAGCCGCCCCAGACGGCTTCCTGGGCAGGGCGGGTGATCTGCGCGCCAAGCGCTTCTGCCTGCGCGAGCACGGCGTCCACCTCGTCCCGGCTGCGCGCGTTGTAGGCGAGGGTGAAGCCTTGTGAGGGCTCGTTCTGCAAGGGTACGCCGGCATCCGCGGCCAGTTCAGCGCGAAGGTAAAGCGACAGTCCCACACCACCGAGCTGAAAGAAGGCGACACCTTTGGCCGCGCGAACCTTTCGCGGCCAGCCCAAGCTTTCGTAGAAGGCCGAAGCGTGAGCGAGGTCTGCGACACCCAAGGTGACCCGGCTGAGGCGGGGTTCCATAGCCCGAGAGGGCGCGGGCGCGGCCTCAGCTGTCAAGGCCAGCACCGGGATCGGAAGCGGAGCATGATGGCAAGATGCCCATCAGGCGTCGTGCGCCAGGGCCTGGCATCCGCGGCGACCCGGCGTGTCATGCTCGACCCGGCAAATGCGTCTGTAGG
Organism: uncultured Acetobacteraceae bacterium; assembly: GCA_964236415.1. GTDB lineage: Bacteria > Pseudomonadota > Alphaproteobacteria > Acetobacterales > Acetobacteraceae > CAHJXG01. The sequence continues at coordinate 2,882 of CAXSEX010000162.1, forward strand.
GAAGCAGCGCGCGCACCGCGCCATCACGTAGCCAAAGGCCGGCCCACATGAACAATCCCAGATAGACGCCGAACAGGACATGGCTGAACAATGGGCTCGCTGCCCGGATGTGCGTTGCGATGGCGCCTCCCAACAACGCGGTCATCGCCACTGCACCGAGGAAGCTGGTCCGCGGAACGAGGTAGAGCAGGACGCAAGTCAGCTCGATCACACCGATCGTGACCGCGTGGCCAGGCGGCCAGCCGAGCGCGGCCAGGGTCTGCTCGGCAACGGGCATTCCGAGCAGCTTGGGGGCAACCGATGCGGCCAGAATGAACAGCGCGAACAGGCGCTCATGACACGGCCCGTCCACAGCATGGGGCGGCTTGTCATGCCTGGCCGGGCGTCCAGCCCACAGGCGGGTTGGTGTTGATGATCCAAGGCGTCCCGAAGCGGTCCGTCAGCATGGCGAAGGCTGGCGACCAGAACGTCGCCGCCAGCGGCATCGACGTCGTGCCGCCATGCGCCAGCGCCTCGGAAACGCGCTTCGCCTCGGCAGGGTCGTCGGTGTGGAAGGCCACGCTGAAGCCGCCCATGTCCCGCTGGTACGCCGGGGGTGCGTCGCAGCCCATCATCGCCTGGTCGCCGACCTCCAGCCATGCGTGCATGATCTTGTCTCGGTGCTGCTCCTCGATTGGCGGTCCCCCCGGCGCCTCTCCGAAGGAGAACATCGCCTTGATCTCGCCGCCCAGCACCTCCGCGTAACGCTCGAACGCTTGGCGGCAGTTGCCCTTGAAGACGAGGTTGTTGACCAGCTTCATTCGATTTCTCCTTTGTGCAATGCGCTGCTCGTCCAACCGTGGCGGTGGCTATCGAGGCTGGCCGCCGACTTGAGGCCGGTTCGGGTGAAGTTCATTAGAAGAGCGCGGCCCACTCGTTTACCGACGCAATGCCCATGGTCGGGCGTCCGCATCGATCCGGGCCACATCAGTGTGTGGCCAGCGGGTTTTCGGGTAACAAGCTCAGGTCCCAGCGCTTTCAAGGTGCAGCCGCGTTCAGTTCGGCCTCGGCCAGGGCGGCCAGTTGCTCTGCCACCGCCGTCCAGCCCTGCTCGAAGCCCATCGCCTTGTGCCGGTCGTAGCCGTCCCGGGTCCAGTGCCGGGCGTTGGCGGTGTAGCGGGTCTTCCCGCCCTCGTCGGCCAACTCCATGGTGCCGACCATGAACGGCGTTTGCGGGTGCCAACCGGCCGTCAGCGCGTCGGTGAACACGAAGCGCACGCCTGGCGTCACTTCGAGGAACACGCCTTCCTGCGGCATCTCCTCGCCGTTGGGCCCGCGCATCACCATCGCCGAGCGGCCGCCGGGCCGCCAATCCTGCTCGACGATCTCGACCGTCCACGGTTTGGGGCACCACCATTCCGCCATGCGCTCGGTGGCGATGGCCCACACGGTGGCAACAGGGGCATCGATCAGGCGGGTGACGGAGAGCTCCAGTTCTTCGGTTTGCATGCGTGTACTCCTGACGTCAGTCCCGATCGGGCGCGCCGAGCGGGAAGAAGGACCGGTATGGGCGCGCCTCGTCGATGCAGCGGGCGAAGGACGGACGCGCGAGCAGGCGGGCGCGATAGGCCCGGAGGGTGGCGTGATCGGCGCCGATGGGCTGCACCCAGTCGGCGTAGAACAGCGCGGGCGCGGCGGCGGCATCGGCCAGGGTGAACGCATCGCCGGCGGCCCAATGGCGGCCCGTCAAGGCATGATCGAGCCAGGCGTAGATGGTATCCAGCGCGATCCGCGCCTTCGCGACGCCGGTGGGATCGCGGTCGCTGTCGGGGCGCATCGCATCCGAGACGATCGCCTGCATCGGCGTCATGACGTGGTTGTCGAAGACGCGGTCGAGCATGCGCACGGGCACGGCGGCTTTCGCGTCCGTCGGGATCAACGTCACCGGCCCGGGGTGGAACGCGGCCAGGTGTTCGATGATGGCGCTGGTCTCGAACACGGACACCTCGCCGTCGACGAGCAGGGGGAGCTTGGCGACGGGCCAGCGCCGGGCCAGCTTGGCGCCGTTGTCGGGGTGATCGGGACCAAGCATGCGGAACTCGAACGGCGTCTTGTTCTCGTAGAGCGCCACCAGCGCCTTCATCGTGTAGGACGAAAAGGGATGACCGAAGAGGTGCAGCGTCATGCGCCCGCCTCGCCCCGGCGTGCGCGCTCGATGGCGGCGATGTCGATCCGCCCCATGCGCATCATCGCCTGCATGGCGCGCTTTGCGGCTTCCCTGTCGGGGTCGGCCATGGCTTCGGAAAGGGCGCGCGGCACGATCTGCCAGGACACGCCGAACCGGTCCTTGCACGAGCCACACTGCGACTCAGCGCCTCCATTCCGCACGATCGCGTCCCAATAGCGGTTGGTTTCCTCCTGGCTGTCAGTGTGGACCTGGAAGCTGACGGCCTCGTTGAAGGCGAAGCCGGGCCCGCCGTTCAGGCCGAGGAACGGCATGCCCAGCACCGTGAACTCGACCGTGATCTCATCGCCTTGCCTGCCCGCGGGATAGTCGGACGGCGCGGCGAGGCGGGCGCCGACATGGCTGTCAGGGAAGGTGGCGGCGTAGAACTCGGCGGCCTCGCGGGCCTGGCCTTGGTCGAACCAGAGGCAGGTGGTCATCTTGTTGTTCATGTCTGCTCACCTCCGGATGGGAACGTCGCCATGTGGTCGGCCATTGCGCGCCGGTGGGCCGGCCGGTCCTCACCGCGCGCAACGTAGGAGGCGAGGCGCGGGAAGCCGGTCAGCACGTCGGTGTTGCGCAGACCGCCCAGGACGGAAACCATCATCAGGTCGCCCACGGTGAACGTGCTTCCGTCCAGCCATTCCTTGTCGCCGAGAGCGGCTTCGAGGTCGTCGAGCCGCGCCGCCAGGTCCGCAACCACCTTCGCATGCCGGACCCCGGACCATTCGCGGTCCGCCTCGAAGATGTCGTTGATGGCGAGCGCCATGACGAAGGGCTCAACGGAGCTCAATGCCGCGACGAGCCATTGCAGCGCCTGCAAGCGCCCGGCGGCATCACCGGGGATGAGCTTGCCGGCACGCTCAGCGATGCGCAGGACGATGGCGCCGGACTCGAAGATGGCTACCTCGTCGTCCCGATAGGTCGGCACCTGGCCGAACGGCTGCATGCGCCGGTGCTCGGCGCACTTCGCGTCGGAGATCAGGTCCACCCGGTAGGGCTGTCCCACCTCCTCGAAGGCCCAGCGCGGGCGGAGGTCGCGGACGAAACCGCGGGCGAATGCGGGCACCCACCCAAAGGTCGTGATGGTCGGCTGCCCCCGCGTCATGGCTCGTCCCCCCGGGCGAGACGCCGTTCCAGCTTGTCCAGCGCGCCGTTCCAGCCCCACTCGTGGCTGTCGCGCGACGCTTCAGTCTGCAGCCGGGCATGCGTGAAGGTGAGCTCGGTGCCGATGTCGATGGGGCGCAGACCGATCTCAATGCGCGACTCTTCGCCGTTCTCTGCGGCGTCGCCGCCGTCGGCCCAGCACCAGGTCATCACCAGGCGGGTCGGCGGGACGACTTCGAGGTACTCGCCGGTGCTCTCATGCTCCGTGCCGTCGAGCATGCGGAAGCGCACCCGAAACCGGCCTCCCGGGCGAACGTCGGTTTCGGCGATCAGCACCGGACCGTCGTCCGGGCCCCACCAGCACCGGATGCCGTCCGGCGTCGTGAGGGCATCGAACACAATGGAGGGACGCGCCGCGATTCGGCGGACAAGCGTGAGGCTGGTCATCTATCGTCGTCCTCCGCAGCTTCCGCCGCGCGAGCTTGCCGTTCCGCGGCCTCAACATGGGCCGCAAGGCGGTCCAGGCGAGCGGACCAGAATCGCTCGTATCGGCGCAGCCACTGCATCGCTTCCTCCATGGGGTCGGCGGCCAGCCCGACGGCGACCGTTCGGCCCGTCTTGGTTCGGGTGATCAGTCCGGCATCGCCCAGCACGTCCAGGTGCTTCATCACGGCTGGCAGCTTGATCGCGAACGGACGTGAGAGATCGCTGATCGACAGGCTGCCCTCTTGCTCAAGGCGCGCCAGGATGGCCCTGCGCGTCGGGTCGACGAGAGCTGCAAAAGTTCGGTCGAGGTCTGATTCTGGACGCTTCACTATGTGGCAAACTGTATAGATCGAGGGCTATGCGGTCAAGCGGGCTTCGCGTTCCCGCCCGACGATGTGTGGGGAACGCAGCTTTGCCGCTTACCAGGCGCATCGAAGGTTCCGTGTGAGATCCAAGACGGGCCCTGAGCTGAGAGAGTAAGAGGGAGGCGGCTGTCGCCGTGACGGATTTAGGGTCGAGAGAAAGTCTCCCGGCCGGCCCGTCGCGGAGATTGAGCGATGACCGAGATCGATGTGCTGGACGCCAAGCGTGGTACGGCCGGCGGCTACAAGGTGGATGTGACCCGGGGGGAGCGGATCGGCCGGGTGTCGTCCGAATGGTTCTCCCGCCCGGCAGACGAACGCTTCCTGTCCCTTTCGGAGCTGTTCGCGTCCGTAAACGGCCGCGCCGAGCGCAGCCGGACCCGGACGGTCGAGAGCGCCGCCGTGCGGGTCGAGGCCAGCCGGGACGACGCCGAACGACTCAGCCTGATCCTGCCCGGCTCCGACGCGCCGGTCGCCCCTACGCACTGGAGCTTCGGCCAACTCGCGTCACTGGTGGGTGCGCCTGCCGCCTACCTGCGCCAGCTTCCGGCGCCACTGGCCGGCATCAACCTGCAATACGGGCTGACCTCGCACCGGGCCGAGCAGGTCAAGACGCTCGAGACCGGGGACGGCCGGGTGGAGCTGCGAGCGGTCACGGGCCCCGACTACGGCCGCATCTACGACCGCGAGCTGGTAGCGGCCGTGCAGCGGATCGCCGGCAACGGCACCGGCGACACCCGCTGGAAAGTGCCGGGCACGCTGGACTGGTCCACCGGCACCTACAACCCGCACGTGGACATCACCCAGGATACGACGACGCTCTATGCGAGCGACCGGGACGTGTTCCTGTTCCTGGTTGACGACCTGAACCCGATCGAGGCCGGGCGGCTGCCAAGCGGCGATCCGGACCTCTACTTCCGGGGCTTCTACTGCTGGAACTCGGAAGTGGGTGCCAAGACGCTGGGCATGGCGTCATTCTTCCTGCGAGCGGTGTGCCAGAACCGCAATTTGTGGGGCGTCGAGGACTTCGAGGAGATCACCATCCGGCACTCGAAGTTTGCGGCCACCCGCTTTGCGCGCGAGGCGGCGCCGGCGCTGACCAGGTTCGCCGAGAGCTCGCCTGCACCCTTCATCAACGGCATCGGGGCGGCGCGGGCGCAGGTGGTGGCCCGCAGCGACGAGGACCGGACAGATTTCCTCCGCAAGCGGGGCTTCAGCAAGGGCGAGGCCACCAAGGTGATCGAGACCGTGCTGGCCGAGGAGGGCCGCAAGCCGGAGAGCGTGTTCGACTTCGTCCAGGGCATCACGGCTCTGGCTCGCGGCAAGACGCACCAGGATGCGCGGCTGGACATGGAGACACGGGCCAAGCGGCTGCTGGACCGCGTGGGCTGAACTTTACCGGGGAGGGACCGGATGAGTCCGGTGCCGTCCCCTCCCCTGCCCCGTCTTCCTTTCCATCCTGTCCACTCCCCCTGCGGTTCTCAGCTCCTGAAGAGGGAGAGGAGGGCCGTAGGCCTTTTGACGGGTAGGAGGTCGAGAGAGAGGCTCCCGGCCGCCCGTCGCGGAGTACCGGACTATGGCAAGCGCCATCCAGAAGATCACCCTCAGCGCCTCGCGCGACATTCCCTTCAACAAGCTGCTGCTGAGCGGCTGCAACGTTCGCCGGATCAAGGCGGGCGTCTCTATCGAGCAGCTCGCCGAGGACATCGCCCGCCGCACCCTGCTGCAGTCCATCACCGTGCGCCCCGTGCTGGACGCAGACGGGCAGGAGACCGGGATGTATGAGATCCCGGCTGGCGGGCGCCGGTTCCGGGCCTTGGAACTGCTCGTCCGCCAGAAGCGCCTGGCCAAGACGGCGCCGATCCCCTGCGTGATCCGTCTCGACGGCATCGCCGAGGAGGACAGCCTGGCCGAGAATGTCCAGCGCGCGCCGCTGCATCCGCTCGACCAGTTCCGGGCCTTCCTCGCCCTCCGGGAGAAGGGCCAGAGCGAGGGGGAGATCGCGGCGGCGTTCTTCGTCTCGGTCGCCGTCGTCAAGCAGCGGCTGCGGCTGGCGTCCGTGTCGCCCAAGCTGCTGGAGGTCTACGCCG
>CAXSEX010000163.1:0-6907 GCA_964236415.1 uncultured Acetobacteraceae bacterium
CCTCCCGGAGATCGGCATCGAGATCCCGGTCGCCGCGCTCTACGAGGGGCTGGCTTTCGGCGAAGCGCCGGACCCGTAAGCCGGGGACGCCGGCCGTCCCGCCCTTCAGTGCCGCGGAAGCTCCAACGCCCCCGCCGGGCTGGTGCTGTAAAGCCCCCGCAGCAGCACCCCGTCCGCCGTTTGCAGCACGTCCACCGACGCATACGGCCCCGTCTTGAACGACGCCGAAACCGTGTCCGCGGTGAACTGCACCGTGTCCAGCACCGCGCTGCCGCTCCACAGCGTCATGCGGTGCGCCGCGTCGTCGAACCCGAACGAACTGGCGGTCAGGCCGCGCAGCAGCACGCTCTGCGGCCCGGTGGAGCCGCTGCCCTCGCTCGCCCGGAGGCCGACCGTGCCCGCGAACAGCTGCGGCTTGTCGAGCAGCAGCGTCCCCATGCGGATGCCGATCGTCACCCCGGCGCCCACGCGCTGGGCCAGCTCCAGCGTGCCGGCATCGGCGTCCCCGGTCGGCGTGACCACGGCCCCGTTGGTCATGGTGACCGTGCCCGTCCCGGCCAGCGGCGCGCCGATCACCACCTGGCCGCCCTCGATGGTGGACGCGCCCACGTTGAAGCCGGTCGTCGTGTCGCCGTTCACCGTGAGCGTCGAGCCGTCCTTCACGTCGAACCCGGCGCCCAGCACCGCCTGCGCCGCCAGGTTGACCGTGAGGTTGTCCGGCGCCTTGAGCGCGCCGTGCCCATAGGGCGCCGGCGCCCGCACGATGTCGGCGGAGGCGCCGATGGCGATGCTGCCGATGCGGCTTTGCCCGCTCACGTTCACCGTGGCGTACTTGGCCGGCGAGGCCACCGTGGCGAAGGGCTGCGCCGGCAAGCCGTTCGGCATGGTCAGCAAGGACACGGTTGAGCCGCCCAGGTCGAGCACCGGCGCCGCCGTCCCGTCCGCCGAGCCGAGCCGCACCGTCGCCGTGCCCCGCAAGCCCTGCACCGCGGCCTCGCCCGCCTGGATCACCGCCGTGTCGCCCGCGCCCGGCACGGCGGCGGGGCCATCCACCGGCGTCCAATACTGCAGGGCGCCCCAAAGCCCGTTGGCGCCGGACCATTTGTATGTGGCCATAGGAATCCCCTTTTCAGACGGTGGCGGTCGAACAGCCTGCGCCGGCCCAGCGGCGACCCCTCCCTGTTAAAGCCTACGCTGTCGAAACGACAGTTACGTTGTTGTGAGGCAAAGAATCCTAACAGTGGCCAGGCACGTTCCGCTGCCCTGGCTGCGGCGCCCGCTGAGGCCCAGGCAAATTAATTCCCCTGTTCCCTCCCCCGCCGCCGATGCTACGCTCGCCCTCATGACCCTCGCCCTCCGCAAGATCATGACCCGGCAAGAGTTCTTCGCCTGGGCCGAAGCCCAAGACATCCGCTACGAGTTCGACGGCATCCAGCCCGTCGCCATGACGGGCGGGAGCCTTGGCCACAGCCTTCTTGCCGGCAACATCAACCGCCAGCTCGCCAACCGCCTGGCCGGCTCGGGATGCCGGCCGCTCGGCCCCGACGCCGGCGTCGCCACGGTGGGCGACACCGTGCGCTATCCGGATGCCGTCGTCACCTGTTCCAAGTTCGATCCCCGGGACCGCGTGGTGCCGAACCCCGTGGTGGTGTTCGAGGTCATCAGCCCCTCCTCCGTCCGCATCGACCGCGTGGTCAAGCTGCGCGAGTACGCGGCCGTCCCCACCATCCGCCGCTACGTGATCGTGGAGTCGGACGCCGCGGCCGTCACCGTCCTGTCCCGCGACGGCGGAGACGAGCCGTTCCGCGCCGTCGGGCTGGCCGAGGACGACGCCCTTTCCCTCCCGGAGATCGGCATCGAGATCCCGGTCGCCGCGATCTACGAGGGACTTGCCCTTGGCGAGACGGACGAAGACCTGGGCTTGTAGGTTGACGATGTCGCCCAGACGCTCCCGGCATTCAGGGCTGAAGTGTCCGTGCCTCCGCATCACGGGGCTGCCCAATGGGTGCGTGCCGCATCAGCCGCCGGGTTCGACCCGATCCAGCTCTGCAAGGCCTCAGTTCTGACCTGGGAGACGACGCTGACCAGACGAAATCTCTCTTCTGGCTACCCCTTCGAGGACACCTATGGCTACTCGCGTGCCGTTCGCGCCGGGGATCATGCTTTCGTTTCCCGAACCCCGGCCCGTCCGCCCCAGCGCGACTGCGACGCATACGAGCAGATGGGAGCGGCCCTGGCGATCGTGGCCGACGCCCTTGCCCAAGTGGGCGCCGAACTCCGTCATGTCGTCCGGACGGTGGTGTATGTGGTGGACATGGCCGATGCCCTGCTGGTCGCCTGTGCCCACGCGGAAAGCTTTGGGACGATCCGCCCGGCGAGTACGCTCGTCCAGGTCGCTGGGCTGACACCTCCCGCGGCACGGGTCGAAGTTGAAGCCACCGCGATCATCGTCAACTGAAGCCGTAACGTCGGCCGCTCGCCCGAACCTCCGCGCCCCTGGCACCCTCCGCCGGACTCCCCTATCCTTCCCCAAGCACGAGCAGCAGGAGCCGCCCCTATAGTTGACGCGATCAACCCGCCCGGCGTCTGGCCTCCGTTCGGCGCGTTCTCCATGGCGGTCCTCCAGGGCGCCGGGCAGGTCGTCCACCTCAAGGGCCAGGTCGCGCTCGACCAATCCGGCCAGGTCGTCGGCGCCGGCGACATGCGCGCCCAGGTCCGCCAGACCCTCCACAACATCGCGGCCGTCCTGTCCAGCATGGGCGGGCGCATGGGCGACGTAGTTTCCCTCGTGCATCACGCCACCGACATCGAGCAATTCATGGCCGCGGGCGACATCCGCCGGGCGTTCTTCGCGGAGCCTTACCCCGTCACCACCACGGTGCAGGTCAGCCGCCTGTACCACCCCGACCTCCTGATCGAGATCACCGCGGTCGCCGAGATTCCCCGCGACCGCTTCCGCCGTCTCCCGGCCGAGCCAAGCACGGACGCCCCATGACCCCCGACCGCCGCTCCACCGAGGTCAACCGCCGCGCCCGGAACGCCTCCGCCGTCCACCACGGCGCCGGCCCGGCGTGGGACCGCTCGTCGGGGGTTTTGCCACGCCCGACCTCCCCGGCCTCCTCCGCGCCGTGACACGCTCCGCTCCGGGAAGGAGGCCCCACCATGGACGACGCAGCCGACATGCCGACCCAGCGCAAGCTGGACGTTGACGAGTACTACCGCATGGCCGAGACCGGCCTCCTCGCCAAGGAAGACCGGGTGGAGCTGATCGACGGGGAGATCATCGACATGGCGCCCATCGGCCAGGGCCATGAGGCCACAGTGAACGGCCTTACCCAAGCCTTGGTGCTGGCCTGCGTGGGCAAGGCCATCGTGTCCGTGCAGAACTCGGTCCGCCTCGACCGCCTGAACGTGCCGGAGCCGGACTTCGCCGTCTTCCGCCACCGCGCCGACTTCTACGCCACCGGCGACCGCCCCGGCCCAGCCGACGTTCTGCTCCTGGTCGAGGTCGCCGACCGCTCCCTCCGCTACGACCGCACCGTCAAGCTCCCGCTCTACGCCCGCGCCGGCATCGTCGAGGTGTGGATCGTGGACCTCAAGCGCCGCGTCCTCCACGCCCACCGCCGCCCCACCGACGGCGAGTACGCCGAGATCACGACCCACCACCCAGGCGACCGCCTCGCCCTCGCCGCCGCCGACATCACCGCGCGCCTCGACCTGGCGCTCGGCTGACCCCGCCGGGGACAGGCGGCGGCCGCCTCCCCGGCGTCCCTAGGACGGCCCGTCGCAGTGCTCAAGCTCGCGTGCCCGGTGCCAGTGCGCGTCGGCCCGGCCCTCCGGACAGCCCTCCTGCCGCCACAGGAAGTAGGCGCGCTCGCGGATGCGCTGCTCGGTCCTTTCGAACTTCTGGACCCTCAGCCCCAGGACATCGCTGTATGGCGTGAGCGGCCCGCCCCGGCTGACATGCGGCCGGGTGTGCAGCGTGTCCGCCCCATCCTCGGGCGCAAGCTGCATGAGGGTGGCCAGCTTCAGCGCCTCCCGCCCGGGGTCCACGGCCTTGGGGGTGCCGTCCTGGCCCTCCACGGCGATCGGGAACACGTGCAGCACCGTGCCCCGGTCGTTCAGCACGTCAACCAAGCATTCCTTCATGTCGCATCCCTCGCAACGCTTCTGTGAGGGAAGGAATACAGGAAAAGCCGCCTTCCAATGGGATGGGATTTGTCACAAAAATTAAGGGCGTGTTGGGGAAGCGGGCGCCGGCCCCCCGCTGCGCAAGCCGGCCTGGCGCCCAGACGGTCCGCCCGCCGAACGTCAGGCGGCGGCGCCCGCAACGCCGTCCAGCTCGCGGACCGCATCGTCCGGCAGCGCGCACCCGGCCGCGTCCAGGTTCTCCCGCAGGTGCGCGACCGACGAGGTGCCGGGGATCAGCAGGATGTTGGGCGCGCGACGCAGCAGCCAGGCCAGCGCCACCTGCATCGGCGTGGCGCCGAGGCGCCCGGCCACGGCCGACAGGACGGTGGATTGCAGCGGGCTGAACCCGCCGAGCGGGAAGTACGGCACATACGCGATGCCGTCCCGCGCCAAGTCGTCGATCAGCGCGTCGTCGTCCCGGTGCGCCAGGTTGTAATGGTTCTGCACGCAAACGACCTCGCAGATGCGCCGCCCTTCCGCGACCTGCGAGGGCGTCACGTTGCTCAAGCCGATGTGGCGCACCAGGCCCTGCCGCCGCAGTTCGGCCAGCACCGTGAGCGGCGCCTCGATGGACCCCTCGGCCGGGCCGTGCATGCTGAACATGCTCCGCAGGTTGACCACAGGGAGCACGTCCAGCCCCAGGTTGCGCAGGTTGTCGTGCACCGCGGCCGTCAGCTCCTCCGCCGAGAAGGCCGGGAGCCACGACGCATCCTCGCCGCGCCGGGCGCCGATCTTGGTGACGATCACGAGGTCGTCGGGATACGGCGCCAGCGCCTCGCGGATCAGCCGGTTCGTGACGTGCGGGCCGTAGAAGTCGCTGGTGTCGATGTGGTCCACCCCGCCCGCCACCGCCTCCCGCAGCACCGCCAGCGCCGCGCCGTGGTCCCTGGGCGGCCCGAACACGCCCGGCCCCGCAAGCCGCATGGCGCCGAAGCCGAGCCGCCTCACGCGGCGGCCTCCGAGGGTGGACATACCGGACTGCTCGATGGCGGACATGAACGCTCTCCTTTTCCAAGGCGCAGACCTGGCCCTGGCCCGGCCGCGCGATAACGGGGTAAGGTCCGAACAGGCTGTGCGGAGCGGCGAACAGTGACCGACCTCGGCGACCTCAGCGCCTTCGTCGCCGTGGCGCGCGCCAAGGGCTTCCGCGACGCGGCACGCGCGGGCGGCGGCAGCCCCTCCGGCCTCAGCGAGGCGGTGCGCCGGCTGGAAGCGCGCCTCGGCACCCGGCTGCTCAACCGCACCACCCGCAGCGTCAAGCCCACCGAAGCGGGCCAGCGCCTGCTGGACCGCCTCGGCCCCGCCTTCGCCGAGATGGAAACCGCCCTCGACGCGGTGCACGGCGGCCGCGGCCGCCCGGCCGGCACGCTGCGCCTCAACGTGCCGGTCAGCGCGGCGCGGCTGGTGCTGCCCGGCATCGTCCCGCCCTTCCTCGCCGCCTACCCCGAAATCCGGCTGGAGGTGATGGCCGAGGACAGCTTCGTCGATGTGCTCGCCGCCGGGTGCGACGCCGGCATCCGCTACGACGAGCGGCTGGAGCAGGACATGGTCGCGGTGCCCATCGGCCCGCGCGTCCAGCGGTTCGCCACCGCCGCCGCCCCCGCCTACCTCCTGCGCCACGGCCGGCCGCAGCACCCGCGCGACCTGCTCGCCCACGCCTGCCTGCGCGGACGCTTCGCCGGCCGGGCGGCGCAGTCTTGGGAGTTCGAGCGCCATGGCGAGGTGGTGCAGGTCGATCCCGCCGGGCCGCTGCTGGTGAGTGCCGGCGCCGCGACCGACCTCGCCGTGCAGGCGGCGGTGGCCGGCGTCGGCATCATCACCTTGTTCGAGGACTGGCTGCGCCCGCATCTGGACAGCGGCGCGCTCGAACCCGTCCTCCCCGACTGGTGGCAGCGTTTCTCCGGGCCGTTCCTGTACTACCCCGGGCGGCGCCTGGTGCCCGCGCCGCTGCGGGCGTTCGTTGACTTCATCAGGGCCTCGCCCGGCCGTGCCGGCGCCGCGCCGCCGCCCTGCTGACCCGGCCGACACCCCGTCCCAGGACCGGACCCGAAGCCGCACTCCGCTCGCCCGCCGGCTCCCTGGCTGACATTTGATGACCGGCGGGCCGGGGCGCGGCCCCTCCTGCTTTCGCCGCGGGTGCGCTATGATCCGCTCCATGCCGCATCTTCCCCCGCCCGCCGGTCCCCCAGCGCCCGAGCCGTTCCGCCGCAAGGCCAGGCCGTGAAGGACCGCTTCTACCCCTTGCACCTCGACCCCGTGCAGGCGGACGCGGCGCGCATCGGCGCCGAGGTGCTCGGGCTGGACCCCGGCACCAACCCCTTCGTGGCCGCCGTGCGCGCCACCCGCATGCCGATGGTCATCACCGACCCGCGCCGGCCCGACAACCCCGTGGTGTTCGCCAACGACGCCTTCTGCCGCCTGTCCGGCTACGGGCGCGAGGACATCCTCGGCCGCAACTGCCGCTTCCTGCAAGGGCCGGACACCGACCCCGGCGCCGTGCGCCGCATCCACGCCGCGGTGGCGGCGGCCCAGCCCATCGAGATCGACATCCGCAACCGCCGCAAGGACGGCGAGCTGTTCTGGAACCGCCTGCTGCTCGCCCCCGTGCGGGACGCGGCGGGCAAACTCGCCTACTTCTTCGCCAGCCAGGTGGACGTGACGCTGGAGCGGGAGCGCCTGGCCGGCCTGGAAACCCGCAACGCCGCGCTGATGGCCG
>CAXSEX010000163.1:6917-9109 GCA_964236415.1 uncultured Acetobacteraceae bacterium
GACGAGGTCGGCGACTTGGTCGCCGCGTTCAACCGCATGACGACCCAGCTCCGCGACCTGCGGCAGTCCCTCTCCGCGCGGCTCCTGCGGGCGCAGCAGGCCAGCGAGGCGCGGATGCGCTTCGCCACCCAAGCCGGGCGCCTCGGCATCTGGGAGCGCGACCTGCGCACGAACGCGCTGGCCACCTGCCGCATGGTGCGCGAGCACTTCGGCCACGACCCCGCCGCCCCCCTGTCCCACGCCGAGCTGCTCGCCGCCGTCCACCCCGCCGATCGCGCCGCGGCCGAGGCCGCCGCCCGGCGCAGCATCGAGACCGGAGACGACTTCGCCGTGGAGCTCCGCGTGTGCCGCCCCGGCGGCCGCATCGGCTGGGTGGAGCTGCGCGCCCAGGTCGTGCGTGGCCCAGACGGCGCCCCGCTGCTGATGGCCGGCACCTCGCTCGACATCACCGGGCGCCGCCAGGCGGAAGCGCGCACCCGGGCCTTGGTCGATCTCGACGACCGCTTCCGCGCCCTCGACGACCCGGCGGACCTCGCCTTCGCCGCCGCCGAAACCCTCGGCCGAACGCTGGACGTGAGCCGGGCCGGCTACGGCACCATCGACACGCGGGCCGAAACGGTCGCCATCGAGCGGGACTGGAACGCGCCGGGCATCAAGTCCCTCGCGGGCCTGCTGCACTTCCGCGACTACGGCTCCTACATCGAGGACCTCAAGCGCGGGGACACCGTGGTGGTGGCCGACGCCGAGCAGGACCCGCGCACCGCGGGCACGGCCGGCGCGCTCAAGGCGATCAGCGCGCAGTCCTTCATCAACATGCCGGTGACGGAAAGCGAGGGCCTGGTCGCCCTGCTCTACCTCAACCACGAAGCCCCCCGCGCCTGGCCGCCGGAGGAGCTGGCCTTCGTGCGCGAGGTGGCGTCCCGCACCCGCATGGCCACGGAGCGGCGCCGCGCGGAAGGGGAACTCAAGGCGCTCGCCGCCACCCTGGAAAGCCTGGTCGACGAACGCACGGCCGAGCTGATGCAGAGCGAGGCCGCGCTGCGCCAGTCGCAGAAAATGGAGGCGGTGGGCCAGCTCACCGGCGGCCTCGCCCACGACTTCAACAACCTGCTGACCGGCATCATGGGCAGCCTGGAACTGATCAAGACCCGGGTGGAGCAGGGGCGCACCGGCGGCCTCGACCGCTACATCGGCGCCGCCCAGTCCTCCGCCAGCCGCGCCGCCGCCCTCACCCACCGCCTGCTCGCCTTTTCCCGGCAGCAGACCCTGGAGCCGCGGGCGACCGACGTGAACCGCCTGGTGGCCGGCATGGAGGACCTGCTGCGCCGCACCGCCGGCCCCGCCATCACGGTCGAGGTCGCCGGCCCCCCGGACCTGTGGGGCACGCTGGTGGACCCGAGCCAGCTGGAGAACGCGCTGCTCAACCTGTGCATCAACGCCCGCGACGCCATGCCCGACGGCGGGCGGCTCCGCATCGAGACCGGCAACCGCTGCCTGGACGGGCGCACCGCCCGCGCCCGCGGCCTGCCGCCGGGTCCGTACGTGTCGCTCGTGGTCAACGACACCGGCGCCGGCATGACGCCGGAGGTGGCGGCCAAGGCGTTCGACCCGTTCTTCACCACCAAGCCCATCGGCCAGGGCACTGGCCTCGGCCTGTCCATGATCTACGGCTTCGTGCAGCAGTCGGGCGGCGCGGTCCGCATCCGCTCGGCGCCGGGCCAGGGCACGGCGGTCAGCCTGTATCTGCCGCGCCACGCGGGCCGGGTGGAGGACGCGGCACCCTCCCCGGACCTGTCGCAGGCGCCGCGGGGACGGCAGGGCGAGACGGTGCTGCTGGTGGACGACGAGGCCACCGTGCGCATGCTGGCCACCGAGGTGCTGCGGGAACTGGGCTACGAGACGCTGGAAGCGGAGGACGGCGCCGCCGGGCTGCGGGTCCTGCGCTCGGACGCGCGCATCGACCTGCTGGTGACCGACGTGGGCCTGCCCGGCGGCATGAACGGCCGCCAGGTCGCCGACGCCGCCCGCAGCCTGCGCCCCGGCCTTAAGGTGCTGTTCATCACGGGCTACGCCGAAACCGCCGTGCTGAGCCACGGCCACCTGGAGCCGGGCATGCACGTGCTGGCCAAGCCCTTCGCCATGGAGGCGCTGGCCGCGCGGGTGAAGGACCTGATCAGCCGCGCGCCCGCGTC
>CAXSEX010000164.1:0-1159 GCA_964236415.1 uncultured Acetobacteraceae bacterium
TGCGGTGGCCCGTGCGGCGGCGGGTCTTGGCAGGCTGGATGTCCTGGTGAACAACTCCGGCGTCACCGGGCGCAAGCCGTTCCTGGATGCGAGCGCCGAGGAATGGGACAGCGTGCTCGACACCAACCTGCGCGGCGCATTCCTGACATGCCGGGAATTCGCGCGGGCAGCCATTGCAGCCGGGCAGGGCGGCCGGATCGTGAACGTCGCTTCCATCCTGGGCCTGCGCAC
This sequence comes from uncultured Acetobacteraceae bacterium, assembly GCA_964236415.1. Taxonomy (GTDB): domain Bacteria; phylum Pseudomonadota; class Alphaproteobacteria; order Acetobacterales; family Acetobacteraceae; genus CAHJXG01. Next base: position 232 of record CAXSEX010000164.1, read on the forward strand.
TATCAAGGGCGTCGTCCCATACAGCGCGTCCAAGGCCGGGCTGTGCCACATGACCGCGGTGCTGGCGATGGAGTTGGGGCCGTGCGGCATCACGGTGAACGCGCTGGCGCCGGGCTACATCGAGACGGACCTGAACCGTGCCTTCCTGCAAGGGCCGGCCGGCGCCCGCATCGCCAGCCGCGTGCCGTTGGGACGCCTGGGCCAGCCCGAAGACCTGGACGGCGCGCTTCTGCTGCTGGCGTCAGATGCAGGCCGGTTCATCACCGGCGTCGTGCTGCCGGTCGATGGCGGCCACGTCGTCAGCTCGATCTGAGGCGCACGAACGGGTTCGCCCCCACAGGACCGGCCATGCGGCGCCTATTGCGGCGGCAGCAGCGGCTTGCCGTCGTGACGGGCCGCCTCGATCTCGGCGGCGCGGCTTTGGCGGTAGGCGCTGCGGAAGGTCGCGTAAGGGTCGAGCGAGTCCCGCTTGATCTGGTCCACCGGGTCCAGCAACTGCTCCCGCGTGTCCACCGCGCCCACGCCGAAGCGGGACCCTTCAAGGGCGTTAACCCCGCCGAAGCTCACCCAGGTGAACGGGTCGAGCAGGACGTTGCCGCCATACCCTCCGGTGTCCCGCACGTTCGACGGGCCGAGCAGCGGCAGGAACAGGAACGGCCCTTCCCCCACGCCCCAAACGCCGAGCGTCGTGCCGAGGTTCGCGCCGCGGTGCGGCGGCAATCCCAGGTCGTCCGCCACGTCGAACAGTCCGCCCACGCCGACCGTCGAGTTCACCACGAAACGGGTGACCGTCTCGGCCGCGTAGCGCGGGTGCCCTTGCAGGACGTCGTTGGCGAAGCCCACGGGGCTTGACACGTTCCTGAGCGCATTGCCGATCGAGCGGCGAACCACGCCGGGCACGGCATACCGGTATCCCTGGGCCACCGGC
>CAXSEX010000164.1:1169-9064 GCA_964236415.1 uncultured Acetobacteraceae bacterium
CACCGGCCTCAGCACGTAGGTGTCAAGCACGTCGTTCACTCGGTAGAGAAAACGGTTGGTGGGTTCCAGCGGGTCATTGTTCGCCTGGTACTCCGCTACCGCATCAGGGTCCGTCGCGGGCGGACGCGCCGCACATCCGGTCCCCAACAGGGTGACGATCATGAGCAGGGCAGCAGCTTGCAGCGATGAAGCGGTCTTGTCATGGACGGGCATTTGCACTCCGCTGGAAACGCGCGACGGCCATGCTGACCGCCTAATCCCGCAGGTCAGCCCGACGTTTTGGGCCTGACTGGATCGGCCTTTAACAGGCATCGAAGCGATATTGGCCTCAGTTCTAGTATCAAGAACGGCCAACAAAACCTGAGGCACCGGCTCGTGCAAGACCGTGTCGAACCTATGAGACAGGTTGGCCTGCATCCATGCAGCAAAAGCCGTATGGCCGATGGTGCCCGTGTTCGTCATTAAAGGTTCGTGATGAGATGCCATGCCGTCTTAAAGCCCAGCAAAGCGTCCGGTTCCGGTCGAAATGACGGCCCACACCCTTCGTCAACCCAAGTAGATGAAAGTTTGGATTCGTCACAGATGAGCGGAATCCACGATGAGACGCGCTAGATGCTTCCCCAAGCAGGCGTGCAGGGTCTCAATCACCTTCTGGCGGTCTGACCGCTGCGTTCGTTCCAGGTCGATCTGCCCCTCGTGCGCCCAGGCATGCATCAAGTCGTAGCGGTGGAACAACACCACGCCGGGCATGGCCGCAACCTGCTGCAGTGCCTGCTCGTAAGGCTCAACGTTGCTGCTGGTCTGAAGGAAGCGACTGAACTGCGGATCAATCAGGACGAGGTTGGCACCTGCATCCGCAACGGCTTCGGCGCCATCGGACAGGGTTTGGCCAAACTCGCCCGGCGGAACATTGCGCACCGCCTCGACCGTTCCCGTCTGCCACAGCACCAAATCGTAATGATGGGCGGCCAGCTCGGACCGCAGCAGTTCGAGCATGTCGGTCGCCAGCAGGTTGCGGCCGCCTCGAACCGTCATCTTGATATCGAGGCCCGGGATGGTTCCCCGCAACTCCTTGGCCATCTGCAGCGGAAACGCCCGTTCGGAAGCAGGCCCGGCAAACAGCTTGGCTTGGGACGAGAGCTTGCTGCCGTCCCCGATGGCCTGGCTCGTGATCGTGCCGGGACTGAGGCTCGCCTCCGGCCCGAACATCGTTGCAGAACCGATAGCCAGGATATCGAGAACAGCGCCGGGTTGCAGCACGGCGGCAACCTTGGGAATGGGGGTGGCAGTGCCTGCAACGTCATCCGCAGCCTGGCACGCCTCCTGCGGCGTCATCGACATCGCTGCCCCTGCGTGGAACGCAACGGCAAGCATCAACAAGCGGCCCATCATGGAAATGCTCATATCACGCCCGCGTTACCGGATTTTGGCAGGTCCGGCAATACCGTGCGGCTTACCCGCCCTTTTTGCCGGTACCATGCCGCCAAGGCCCCGACGGCCACCATGGCGGCGATCCCTGCCATGTTGACTGCGGCCTGCACCGCCCAGCCCGCGCGTTCCTCCATCGCCAACCGCCCCAAGAACGAGAGGAAGATGCCGGCGCAGAACACCGGAAGCGAGTGCTGGCCGCACAACACGATCGGCTGGGCAAACCATTTGCGAAGCCAGGCCGCATGGGCCGAGACGGTTCGAGACACCAGCCAGGCCAGCGCGAGTATGGACAGCAACCGCATGGGATGTAGCCCCTCCTTGTCCACTGACAGGAGAATGCGCGCCGCGCCGGCTGAGATCTTCGATGTGATTTCGGGGTAGGGCCAGATCAGCCACAACAAGCCTATTCCCATCACGACAACCAACACGGACACGACGTCGATCAGAACGGGGCGAACCGGCAGTTTTGGAGGCGAATAGGAAAGGATGGAGCCGATGACAAACAGCAGTTGCCAGGCAAGCGGGTTGAAGTACCACCCTCCACCCGTCCACGACGGGAGGTTGTATCCGGTGATCCTCACCGCTGTGTAAACCGACAACGATAGGACAAACAACAGCAGCGGCACACGCAGCAACGGCATCACCACCGCGAACATAGCAAGCAGTACCACATACATCGGCAGGATGTTCAAGTAAGCCGGTTGAAACGTCAGGAACAAAGCCTCCAGCATGGCCCGGTAAGGCGCCTCGGCAAGAACGTCGAGGTGAATCTCGTCCAAATATTCAGACCGGTCCAATGCCGTCGCCGAGTACGACACCTGGGCGCTGAACACCACGAACAGGAAGATGTGGGCGACATAAAGCACCCATGCCCGCCGCAGCACGTCCGCGCCCGCGAACAGCCACCCATGCCGGTCCATGCTGCGGCCGTAGGCCAGCCCGGCGGCATAACCAGCCAGCAACACGAAAACCTCGGTCGCATCGCACAGCGCGAAGTTCCGCAGGCTGAACTGCGCCACCCAGTTGTCAGGGATGTGGTCCATAAAGATCCACCACAGCGCAATGCCGCGGAAGAAGTCGATCCGCAAGTCGCGGTTGGAACCGATCAGGACCATGCCGCCCCCTGCGAAGCTCGGTTGCCGAGCCGCCCTTACACGCAGATAGGCTTTTGCAGGGACAATGACACCCCATGCTCCCTGGATTCCAAGGATCTCACCCAGCCGGTCCGGCGGCGTCGGCGATCCTGGCGGCGATCTGCTCCACGTCGAGGCTGGCTGGGCAGTTGGGATGGCGGGTCAGCAACAGGCTTTGCCGGCGTATCGCGTCCTGCACGTGGGCGTCCCGCCTAATCGTGCCGAGCAGCGGCGGCGTCCGTCCGAGGAAGGCGTGGCAGGCCCGGGTCAAAGTTGCGGCGGTGCGCTCGCCGGCGGATGGGGTGCTGCACAGGTTCACCACCAGGCGCGCGTCGCCCCCGGGCCGGTCGACTGCGTGCAGCTTCACCGTCGCGTAGGCGTCGGTCAGGCTTGTCGGCTCCTCCGTCGCGACGACCAGCAGCGTATCGGCCCAGGCCGCCATGCGCCGGACCGCACGGTCAACCCCGGCGCCCAGGTCGAGCAGCACCACGTCATACTGTGCGGCGGCCGAAGCGAGTGCCGACAGCAGGCCCTCCAGCGCCGCAGGATCGAGCGCGGCCAGGCTCCCGGAGCCAGACCGGCCCGCCACCACGTCGAACCCGCCCGGCGCGAAGCCGGCAATCGCATCCGAAAGCGTCGCGGCGCCGGACACGACGGACCCCAGGTCCAGGGCCGGCATCAGCCCAAGCTGGATGTCCACGTTGGCCAAGCCAAGGTCGGCGTCGAACAACAGCACTCGCTGGCCGCTCTGCGCCATAGCGTGCGCGAGCGTGATGGCGAACCAAGTCTTGCCAACCCCGCCCTTGCCGGATGCGACCGCGATGGAGCGGCCTGCCCGCCCCGGCCGTGCCAGGGACAAAGGATAGGCGCGGGCAGGCTGGGTCATGGTGCGATGTCCTGAGGGGCAGGGGCGCGAACGCCCGGCGGGATCGTCAAACGGCTGGCGAGGAGTTCGGGCGTCAGCGGCCGAAGCCCATCCGCCGCGCCTGGGCCGATGCCGGCCTCCGTGATCGTCAGCCTGGCAAACGCGGCGGCCAGCACGCCGCCGAGGCGGCGGGACAGGTCGAGGCGCGTCGCGATCAGCAGGGTGGCGCCCGCTTCGGCAAACGCTTCCGCAAGCTCGCGCGCTTCGGCGGGATCAAGCCCCGCCGGCAGCGCCAGCACGGTGATGGCGCCGGCCGTGGCCGCCAAGGCCAGCAACTCGTCGCGGGCCGAGGCATCGAACGGGTCCAAGCCCGGCGTGTCGATCAATACCGGCGAGTCCTGGCTGCGGGCCAGGGCGCGGCTGAGCGGCACCGGGGTGCTCGCGACCACAAGCGTCAGGCCCAGCAGCCGGGTGTAGGCGGCCAACTGCTCGGGCGCCCCGGCGCGCTGCCCGTCCGCAGTCACGACCAAAGGGGCCCGGCCGGCCATCACCAATCGCGTCGCAAGCTTCGCAACCGTCAGGGTCTTGCCGGCACCTGGCGGGCCGGCCACCAGCAACGGGGCCGCGCCGTCGAGCGGCAGGGCGCCGAACAGCAAGGCATTGGGCAGCACATCAACAAGCCGGCCAGGCGCAAGCGCATCCGCGAGGCCCGGCGGCACGCCGTGCCAGGCGAGCGCCGCCTTTCGCGTGGGATCGACAGGCGGCAGCAGGGCCGGCAGCGGCGGCGGCTCGTCGGGCGCCGGCTCCAACGCCGCCGTGACCTCGACCCCGCCGGCGACGCGCCGCGTGGACAGGATCAGCGCATCCGGGCCAAGACCGTTCCGCACCAGCGCCATCGCCGCGGTCATGTTGGGTGCTTGGAACAGCTTAAGCCGCATGGCGGCAGTTCTAGCGGCTAAACGTTGCGCGTGGGTTAAGAACCGGCTGCCGGGCTAGATCGTGCCGACCGTGCGGATGCGCGCCCGCGGGAAGATCTCGGCCTGCGCCAGTACGGGCGTCGCCGGGCGCAGGCGCTCGACGATGGCACGGACGTGGGAGCGTATGGAGCCGGAACAGAGCAGGACCGGCGCCTCGCCCGCCGCCGTCGCGGCCTCGAACACGACGCGGAACCGTTGCATGAACTCACCCAGCCGGGAGGGCGCGATGGCAAGCTGCCGGTCCTCGGGCGGGCCGACCAGGCTTTCGGCGAACGCTGCTTCCCAATCGGGCGACAAGGTGACGAGCGGGATGTAGCCGCCAGGGCCGGTGTTGCTGTCGCTGATCTGCCGGGCCAGCCGGGCGCGGACGTGGCCGATGATCGCGGGGATGGCGCGGAGCTGGCCGCCGCAGGCCTCGTGAATGCCTTCCAGGATGGTGGGCAGGTCCCGCAGGGACACGCGCTCGGCAAGCAAGCCTTGCAGCACCCGCTGCACGCCGCCGACCGTGATCTGCGCCGGGATCAGGTCGGCCACCAGCTTCTGCTGCTCCCGCGGCAGCTCGTCCAGCAGCTTCGCGGTTTCGGCATAGGACAGCAGCTCGGCCATGGTTTCCCGCACCACCTCGGTCAGATGGGTCGTCAGCACGCTGGCGGGATCGACCACGGTGCAGCCGCGGAAGATGGCCTCGTCGCGTTTCCCGGCGTCGATCCACAGGGCCGGCAAACCGAACGCCGGCTCGGCGGTGCGCTCGCCCGGCAGGTCGGGGATGCCGCCGGCCGGGTCCATGGCCAGCAGCATGGTGGGGCGGAGCTCGCCGCGCGCCGCCTCGATCTCCTTGAGGCGGATCGAGTAGCACTCGGCGCCAAGCTGCAGGTTGTCCTGGATGCGGACCGGCGGCAGCACGAAGCCCATCTCGGCGGCGATGGAGCGGCGCAGGCTCTTGATCTGCTCAGTCAGCCGCGGCCCGTCACCGCCGGCCAGGGACAGCAGGCCGTAGCCAAGCTCAAGCCGGATGCTGTCAATGCGGAGCGAGTCGGAGATCGGCGGCTCGGACGGCGCTGCCGGCGCGGCCGTCTCGGCTTCGGGAACAGCAACCGGGTTGCGGTGGCGCATGTAGGCAGCACCCCCCGCCAGCCCGGCCAAGCCCAGGAACGGCAAGGCGGGCAGCCCCGGCATCAGCGCCAGCACCACGGCCGCCCCGCCCGCGAGCGCCAATGGCTTCGGGCTGCCGCCCAACTGCCGCATCAGCGCCACGTCGGCCGGCCCCTCGACCCCGCCCTTGGTCACCACGATGCCGGCCGCGGTGGACACCAGGAGCGCCGGGATTTGCGACACCAGCCCGTCGCCCACGGTCAGCGTGGTGAAGGTGGCCGCCGCCTCGCTGAACGGCATGCCGTGGCGCAGCAAGCCGATGGCCAGCCCGCCGAAGATGTTGATCACGGTGATCAGCAGCCCGGCAATCGCATCTCCGCGCACGAACTTGGCAGCACCATCCATGGCGCCGTAAAAGCCGCTCTCCTCCTCAAGCTCCCGCCGGCGGACCCGGGCCTTGCCCTCGTCGATCAGGCCGGAGGACAGGTCGGCGTCGATGGCCATCTGCTTGCCCGGCATGGCGTCCAAGCTGAACCGCGCCGCGACCTCGGCGATGCGGCCCGACCCCTTGGTGATCACCATGAAATTCACGACCAAGAGGATCGCGAACAGGATCACGCCGATCACCACGTCGCCGCCCATCAGGAAGCCGCCGAATGCTTGCACCACGTGGCCGGCCGCGGCCGGGCCTTCGTTGCCATGCGACAGGATCAGCCGCGTGGTGGCGACGTTCAGCGACAGCCGCAGCAGCGTCGTGAGCAGAAGCAGCGTCGGGAAGCTGGTGAAGTCCAGCGGGCGCGCCAGGAACATCGCCACCATGAGCACCAGCACGGACCCGGTGACGGACAGCGCCAGGCCCACATCCAGCAGCACCGTCGGCAGCGGCACCACCAGCACGGCCAGCAGCGCCAGCATGCCGAGCGCCAGGCCGACGTCGCTGCCGGGGACGAAGCCGCGCAGGCGCTCGCCAAAACCGCCAAGGGTCAGCGGAACCGCCATGCGTCAGGCGGCCTCGTGGGGATGCACGCCGAACGGCGTCACCGGGTGCACGCCGAACGGCGTCACCGGAACGCCCGCCTGCGCGTAGTCCCGCAGCTTGTTGCGGAGCGCCCGGATGGAGATGCCGAGGATCGTCGCGGCATGGGTGCGGTTGCCGAGCGTGTGGCTCAAGGTTTCCAGGATCAGGTCGCGTTCCACCGCATCCATCGTCCGGCCGACCAGGCCCGAAACGCCGGGCGCGGGGGAGGGGGCCGCAGCCGACGCCTGGGCCGCCTGGGCCGGGCTGCCCGGACCGGGCGCCAGTTCGATGGCCTCCGCGCCGATTTCCTCGCCCCCCGCCAGCAGGACGGCGCGGTGCACCGTGTTCTCCAGTTCCCGCACGTTGCCGCGCCAGCCATGCGCCGCGAGCAGCGCGTGCGCGGCCCGGGACAGCGGACGGACCGGCACGCCGTTCACGTCGGCGTAGCGGCGGGCGTAATGGTCGGCGAGCGCCGCGATGTCGCCGGGCCGCTCGCGCAGCGAGGGCAGGCGCAGGCTCACGACGTTCAGCCGGAAGTACAGGTCGTCCCGGAAGCGCCCGGCGGCGATCTCGGCGGTCAGGTCGCGGTTGCTGGTGGCGAGGATTCGCACGTTGACCCGCACCGGCGCCGTGCCGCCCAGCCGGTCGATCTCGCGCTCCTGGATCACGCGCAGCAGCTTCGCCTGCAGGCGCACGTCCATCTCGCTGATCTCGTCGAGCAGCAGCGTGCCGCCTTCCGCCGCCTCGAACTTGCCGGTGCGGCGGGCGACGGCACCGCTGAACGCGCCGCGCTCATGGCCGAACATCTCGCTTTCCAGCAGGTTCTCCGGGATCGCGGCGCAGTTCAGCGCGACGAACGGCCCGGCGGCCCTGCGGCTCCGGCGGTGGATATGCCGGGCCAGCACTTCCTTGCCGGTGCCGGACTCGCCGGTGATCAGGATGGAGGCCTCGGACGCCGCCACCTGCTCGGCCCGGCGCACGGCGGCCAGCATGGCGGGATCGCGGGCGACCAGGGCGTGGGTTTCCCCCGACGCCGCTTCCAGGATGGCGGCGATCAGGTCGGGGTCGGGCGGCAAGGGCAGGAACTCTCGCGCGCCCTCCTGGATCGCCCGCACGGCCATGGGCGTGTCGGCGTCCAACCCGCAGGCGACCACGGGCACCACGATGCGCTCGGCGGCCAGCGCCTGCACCAGCGTGCCGATGTCATGCGGCAACTCGACCAGCACGAGGTCCACCTTGGCGTCGGCGCGGAGCTGCGCCAACGCACTCCGATCGTCGTCCGCCTGGTGCAGCTTGGCGCCGCGGGCGGCGGCGATGCAGGCCGCCTTGCCCAGCTCGCCGCCGAGGGAGCCGATGATCAGGACGCGCATGGTTCCCCC
>CAXSEX010000165.1:0-2015 GCA_964236415.1 uncultured Acetobacteraceae bacterium
GTTTCCCCCACAAGCACCTCAAGCTTGCGCGTCTACCATTTCGCCACGACCGCACCGTGCGGGAAACGGCACGCCGCCCCCGGTGCCGGGCGTATAGCGGATGACGCCGCTCGATTCAACTGCTCCCGCCTGGGCAGGCCCGCCCGATTGGCGCGTCGAGGAGGGACTGCTGCCCTACCCGCAGGCGCTGGCGGCGATGCGGAGCCGCGCGGACGCGATCCGCGCGGGCGAGGCGGGCGAGCAGGTGTGGCTGGTGGAGCATCCGCCGCTCTACACCGCGGGCACCTCGGCCAAGCCCGGCGACCTTTCCGACCCCGGGCGCTTCCCGACCTTCGACGCCGGGCGCGGCGGGCAATGGACCTACCACGGCCCCGGCCAGCGCACCGCGTATGTCATGCTGGACCTGACCCGGCCGCACGGCCATGTCCGCCCGCGCGACGTGCGCGCCTTCGTGCACGGGCTGGAGGACTGGCTGATCCGCGCGCTGGACCGGTGGGGCGTCCGGGGAGAGCGCCGGGACGGCCGGGTCGGCATCTGGGTCACGGACCGCGCCGCCGGCACGGAGGCCAAGGTCGCCGCCATCGGGGTCCGCGTGACCCGGTGGGTGAGCTGGCACGGGGTGGCGCTGAACGTGGACCCGGACCTCGGGCACTTCGCCGGCATCGTACCCTGCGGCATCGCGGAGCACGGCGTGACCAGCCTGCACGCTTTGGGTTTGCCGGTGACGATGGCGGATGCGGATTTGGCGCTGCGGGGGGCTTGGGAGGAGGTGTTTGGGTAGGACCGCTTTGGGAAGCGGACGGCGTTCCGCTTCCGTGCGAGACTGCGCCGAAGGATGGAGGAAGGACCATGCCGGACCGGCTGTACGAACGTGATGCCCTGGCCTGGGCCGAGCGCCTGAACGAGCCGGTGGACTGGCCCAACGTGATCGAGGAGGTGCAGGACGTGGGCCTGTCGGAACTGCGCGCCTGCCAGAGCCTGCCGCAGCAGGCGATGGTCCACCTGCTCAAGCTGCATGCCTGGCCGGGCATCCGCGCTTTGGGACATTGGCGCGACGAGGCCGGCGCGTTCCTGGATGATGGGGAGCGCCGGCTCACCACGTCCATGCGGCAGCGCACCGAATTGGGCGACCTCCACGCCCGGGCATTGCGCCGGGCGCGTGCGGCAAAGGATGACGCCGGCACGCCTTCTGCACTGCCGGGCGCGTGCCCGTTCGTGCTGGACGACCTGCTCGCACCTGGTGCCGATGTCCAAACCCTGGTGCAGAACAGGTCGATCTTCTGTGCATGCAGAAAGCGCCAGATATACTACTCGTGCACATCGACCAGCGCGCGGGCCAGCAGCGGCGCGGTCCCAGCCGCAAACGCGAAGCGTTTCGGCGAGTTTGCGTAACCCTCTGGCGGCGGCTGATCGAGCAAGGCCAAGATGCGCTGCTGCTCAGCTTGGCCGTATTTCGGCTCGGCACCCTTATGGCCCGTCTCGTCGAGACCAACCAAACGGTCACGGGCATAACGCACCCGCCACTTCGACGCCGTGCCCGTCGTGCAACCCACAACCCGGCCGATCTCGCGCGTTGGCATGCCGCCTGCCGCAAACAATACGATCCGAGCGCGCGTCCGCATACGAACCTCGTGAAACGGCTCAGCGCTCCAAGCACTGCCCGTTCCTCAACCGTCAGCGTGATCGCAGTTGCACAAGGGATCGTCTTCATCGAAAGCTTGAATCGCGACTCCTCGGGACCAGACAGCTAGGATATGTTTTGATCTATTCAGAAATGTATTACCAACATGCGGTGTTGATGTTTCGGACTGGCAAGGGTCTCGTTGACCCCTTTAGCCCTCCACCAACCTCCCGATCCCCGCCGCCAGCCGGTCCACCGCGCGCCGGGCTTCCGGCACCATGCCCGCGAAGTCCGCATACCCGTGCACCAGCGCGTCCTCCTCGATCACCGCCGCCCGCACGCCGACCGCCCGCAGCGCCGCCGCGTACGCCGTGCCCTGGTCCCGCAGCGGGAC
>CAXSEX010000165.1:2025-2371 GCA_964236415.1 uncultured Acetobacteraceae bacterium
GCCACCGTGATCAGCGCCGGCGCCGCCCGCGACACGTCCGCCCGGATCGGCGACAGCCGCGGGTCCGAAGGCTCCGCGCCCGGCGGGATCAGCGCCGCAGCGCAGGCCCGCATCGCCTCTGCCGTCAGCAGGTAGCCGTCCGCGAACAGCTGCAGGCTCGGGTAATGCCCGGCCGAGTGCGACGCCTCCGCTTCCACCATGTCCACCACGGGGTAGATCAGCACCTGCCCGTCCACGCCGCCCTCCCGCGCGCCCGCTTCCCGGGCCAGGGACGCCGCGAGGTTCGCCCCGGCGCTGTCGCCCCCCACCAGCAGCGGCCCGGCCCACCCCCGGCCCCGCACCCAGT
>CAXSEX010000165.1:2381-3134 GCA_964236415.1 uncultured Acetobacteraceae bacterium
GTCGTCGTGCGCCGCCGGAAACGGGTGCTCGGGCGCCAGGCGGTAGCCTGCGGAGGCCACGCGCAGCCCGGTGCGCGCCGCGATCCGCCGGCACAGGCCGTCGCGCAGCGCCGGGCTGCCCATGATGAAGCCGCCGCCGTGGAAGAACAGCAGCGTGCCCACGGGCGCGCGACGGGTGGCCTTGTACTCCCGTCCCGGCAACAGGCCCGGGATGTCGAGCGGCGCCGTTGTGGCCCCGGGATCGCCGCGCAGGCCCGCGAGCGACAGCAGCGCCGCATACTCCGTCCGCGTTTGCTCGATCGGCTGCGGCCGCGGCGGCCGGCGGCGCGCGAAGCGCACCAGGGCCGACATCGCCGGGTCCATCCGCTTGCCGTCCGCGCGCAGGCTGCCGCCCGTCGCCGCCCCGAAGGCAAGGCCCGCCCGCATCCCCGCCCGCCGCCAGAACCAGTGATCCATGCAGCCTGAACTTGCCCCGGCGCCGCCGGTTGCAAGCGGCGCGCGGCCTACCGCCGGCGCAGCAGGCCCAGGCCCAGGCCCAGCAGCGACGCGCCGAGCAGGGCCGCCGTCCTCGGCTCCGGCACCGGCACCGGGTCGGGCGTCGGGGCCGCGGTATAGGTGTAGGTCACCATCCCCTCCGCCCGCGCCGCGGTGTTCTGGGTGATCACCAGGTTGCCGCCGGTGACGTTGACCGCGGTGCGCGTGCCGGTGTAGACCCAATACCGTTCATTTAGGTGATTAATCACCCTATATCGT